>JAZSMG010000226.1:0-16988 GCA_045535775.1 Christensenellaceae bacterium
TCCGAGTTTTTAGATATCATTTTATCTTTCAGTAAAAGTATAAACATACTTCCCTGTACCGTTCTATTTACAAATTTTTCCGCTATGCTGGTTTCACAGTTATATAAATCTGTAAAGGGTATTCTATCTTCAGCCGTTTTCAAAAAATTATCAATTATTGTAATTATCTCTTTTTGTTTGCTAATATCGTCGCAAAGAGCCGCCATCCACATCATCCAATCCGTTTTTGTCAATTTAGAACGACTGTCTAATGGTATTCCATATTTCTCTTTATTTGCCAAACAAACGTCTATTTCTCTATTTATAACCGTGTCGCCAAACAAATTCAGTTCAAAAAATTTATCAGCCAAAAGGTTATATTTCATACTAAAAGTATCTTTCTCGTTAAAGGCAAGCGGTAAATGAGAATTTTTGAACTCGCTAATTAATTCATTTGCTCTCTCTGTTGCTATTTTGCTATATTCATCACCGTTTTCACCTAAAAATACAAGTAGCTTTGCAAACGCGCCAATAGCAACGATTGATTTTATTGCAAGGTTCACGTTTTTATCAATGTGGTTTAAGAAATCATCCGTGCAAAGTTGATTTTCGGGAACTAATCCTTTATCTATCAAATATTTACACCACTGCGTAAGTAAGGCTAATTTGCTCTTTATGTATTCCTTATCTCCACCACACGCTAAATAGAAAGTGCAAATTATAATCATATCGGCGCATTCTTCAACTGGCATTTGCTTATCGTAATCGTATAAATTGCTTCCTTGCGTATATAAATAATACGGGGGTAAAACGTCCGTCCACCAATCACCGCAAAAACCAACGTTCCTTTGATATTTGCTTTCTTTCTTGTTAAGAATACCATAAAATTGCCCGTTGCAGAATGGATAAATACCTGCGTCGTGCGGGGCAAATTCATATTCCCACGATTCCGTTAAAGCAAAATCAAAAATCGGCTCTATACTCGCCTTAACAAGTTCGGGATTATACAGTAACAACATCGGCATAGTTGGATAGGTAACGTCTACGGTAGCAACACATCCACCTGAACCACATTCCTTTGAAATCAACAGTAACCTTCCCTTTCCATCCTTAACTAATTTGTGCGCTCCCAATACTTGGCGATAAGAAGCGTTCAAAATATTCAAATATTCTTGACCAAATTTTTTTGTGCTTAAAATTAAGTTTTCTTCTATTTCGTCGCAAACAGCGCAAACTCTATCGTAATCTAAAATAGAAAAATTTACTGCGTCGATAACCGTTTTGTTATTGCAAAAATAATAACCGCGCAACATTTCTCCAAAATAACTGATCGAAAGAGTATCGTCAAAAGCTATTAACATTTTTCCGCTAATTTTTTCTTCAATCTCATTGTAGTTATCTTGACCGGTTATGTACGCCACTTTTTCATCTTCTACGTAAACCTGTTTTTCTAAATGGTTAAAGTCTTCTATCGAATGGTAAAAACAACTGTGCGCGTGAATAAAATAATATCCCCAATCCGCGCCCGTTCGGTCACCCGATCGATTGAATAAGTGTTGCCTTGCAAGCCCAATATAACCTATTTCTCCATCGTTTAACCTGAATACATCCCCCCTAACGGCCTTTTTCTCTCTTCCGTTATAGCACCATTCTTCGTGCAATGAAAGCGAAATGGAAAAATCCATCAACTGTGTTTTAGGTGTTACCATATATTCGAAATAACAAACGGGACAAGCCCAAATTTCATAATCGTTAATTGGCAATGGAGAGAAAAAACTTACTTTCAAATCAAATAAATCACAGGTAAATTCATACGTCGTTCTAAAAGCATCAATGCAGAAACTCGTTTGAGTAAGCTTTTCAACCCCTTCAATTATTCCCATAAAAGAATATACTTTTCCATTTGTGCGAATGGTTCCGTAAGTTCTTTTAATTTCCCCCGTCCAGAAAGAAGTGTCGATTTCGTTAAGTTTATCGCCTGCCGACCAAATTGAAAAAAACGGATCTTTAATAAAAATCGGATAAGCAGGTAATTTTCTTGAATTGCTCATAATAAGACTGCTCCTATATTATTCCACTCTTATTATAACACACAAGCACTCACATTTCAATAGGCGAAATAGTTTGCACTATTTGCGATTTTATTACTCAATCTTTCAAAAATTTTGAAGTAATTTTTTCGTTACTTTTTAAACAAATATTCAATTCTCCGTCTCTGTAAGATAATCTTTTTTACATTATTATAATAAGCTTCTGGATTTTTATTTGTTTTTTACTTTTATTTTTTTGTTTTTTTGCAATGAATTTTTTATTAGTTCAAAAATTAAGTATATTTGTTTTACATCAAAAAAAATTTGTGTTATAATGAAAAAAAACAAGCGAATAGGAGTAGTTATGAGCGACGTTATAAACGCAAATAAATTAAAATCATTAATCATTGGCAAAGAAAAAGACGCGGAAATAATTTATACCACAGCAAGAGCGTTGGCATCAAAAGATAGAATTAGCATTTTACAACTTTTGGTGGAAGCGCCAATGACTATCTATGAAATTTCTAAAAAACTTAATATACCCATTTCTACGGTAAGTAATCATATTAAAGAACTTGAAAACGCTCAAATACTCTTTGTAACCACTCAACAAGGTATAAAGCGCCATGTAAAAATGTGTAGCAAGCAAATAAACGAGCTAACCTTTAAGTTTTATGGCGACGCTCGCGAAGAAATTAACGAATCTTACACGGTAGAAATGCCCGTCGGTTATTTTATTGAAGCAAACGTCGCTCCGCCTTGCGGAATGTATTTACCTGCAGATAAAAGAAAAGAAAATCAAGATTATATGCTATCCTGCGATTCACTTGAAGAAATCTATTCCCCCGAAAGATTTCACGCAGAACTTCTGTGGTTTGATCACGGTTTCGTTACTTATAATTTCCCAAATAAATTACACGGTAAAAAAATTTCAAAAATAGCATTGTCTTTTGAACTGTGTTCGGAAACGATATACCATAGATTAGATTGGCCTTCTGATATTATCGTAAGAATCAACGATAACGAAGCGTGCGTTTTTACTTCACCAGGCGATTTTGGAGGAAGAGCGGGAAAATATTCCCCCGCTGATTGGAATGTTAACAGCACACAATATGGCCAACTTTATAAAATCGTAATAGATGAAAACGGCGTTTACTTAAATAATATTTTAGTTAACAAAAAAAATATTGACCAATTTAATCTTTCATGTTTACCCTTTATCAAAATTGCTTTTGGCATTAAAGAAGACGCCGTTCACTGTGGCGGGCTTAATTTATTCGGTAAAGAATTTGGAGATTATAACCAAGCAATCGTTTTAACTATTTTTTCATAAAAATGCCGTTAATCGACCTATATCCCAATTTTTTTACAAAAAAACGCAAGTTCTCACTTGCGTTTTTTTGTTTTATCTATTTTGCCATCTTTCTTTTAGGTAATGTGCTGAAAGCTTTGGTTGACGATCTTTTGTAAATACGCCCTTCCTGTTTCCGCGAATTCTTGTTAGTCCTTGCTTTGTTTTAAAATCAGCAAAATTCCAAACGTGCTCGCCTATACAAAAGGTGCATTCGTCAAACGCTTTGCAATTTTCTTGCAAATATTCCATTTGAAACTCTTCTGAAAACGTTTCGCTTGGAAGCGCGTGTAATCCTTCAATGGTATCTGCACCAAATTCAGTTACTATTATAGGTTTGTTAAATCCGTTATAATATTTAACAAGTTCTTCTTTCATTTGCTCACCAACAATCGATAAATTAGAGTGATCGGTGTACCACCCGTAATAGCGGTTTAAGCAAATTATATCAACTAAATCACCAACCTTGCTCCCTTCATCAAATTTAGTAAATTCAACTATTGTAATTGGTAAATCGGTAACCGTTCTTGCATAATCGATTACCCCTTTAAAATATTCTCTTGAAGACTCTTCATGAGTCCCCGATTCGTTCGCAACGCTTAACATAATTATGGATGGATGATTTCTATCTCTTTCGATAAGTGCCCCTATAAGTCGCTTATGTAGGGTTTGAGTATCTTTATTGATACGTTCTTCGGTAAAGTTTTCACCCCACCAATTCATACCAACAGCAGGCACTTCATCTATAACTAGTATGCCGTATTCATCCGCTAAATCCATAACTTCTTCGCTATAAGGATAATGACTTGTTCGAATTGAATTTGCACCAATCCATTTTAGAAGTTCAAAATTTCTTACGTTTACCGCGCCATTGTTACCTTTCCCCATAATGAAGAAATCTTCGTGCATTCCAAAACCCTTAAAATATATTGGTTTATCGTTAAGTAAAAATTTATTATCTTTAACTTCAACCTTTCTTATACCGAATTTTTGCTCGTATTTATCGCACTCGCTTTCAACGCAAAGAGTATATAAATATGGATTTTCGGGTGACCATAGTTGCGGTTTTTTTATTTTTATTAAAGAATTAGTCGTTTTTACAACGACGTTATTAAATTTATCCTTAATAGAAAAACAAATTTTTTCACAATTGTGTTTAACGTCAACTTTTACAAGAGAATAATCCCCATGGTAAACGGTATCAATTTTTAGATCGTGGACGTGTTTTTCGGGCAACGTATACAACAAAACGTCACGATGTATACCCGTAAAATTATAAAAATCGTGCTGAATAATTTGTTTGCCGTCCTTAATCATTCCAACCGGTAAAGTTTGAAATGTTAAGCGGTTATCAATAACAACCGAAAGTCTATTTTCTTCTTGCAAGTTTTCTATCGGTAAATCAATGGGATAATACCCGTTAATCCCCTCACCTATAATTTCGCCGTTCAAATAAACTTTACATTTATGACTTGTAGCACCAATGCGAAGCCTGTAAATGGTATTTTGACGAACGGGAATACTGAATACAGTTTCATATAAAACAAGCCCCACGTGGTCTTTAACTGCCTTTTCGGTAACGATATCGTTATAACTTGCAGGCACAGCCATCGGTAAACTGTTTACAACAGGAAGAGTGGGAACATAATACTCATCAATCACCTTAAAACGCCAAATTCCGTTTAAGTTATATAAATCTCTATACTTATTACTTTTTGGATATAGCATATTTCTCTCCGTTTAACTTAATTAAAAACTATTATAAAGTTTCTTTAAGCCTTTCTTTTATAGCTTTTGAAACGTCACCTTTTTCAATGGATTCATTATATTCTTCAATACTGTTTGTCTTTTTCAAATCTTCCCAGAAATAGTAACGCTTGGGCGTGATTCCTTCCGAACGAAGCATCACTTCTAACGAACGATCTTTTTGTTTTTGCAACCAGCTGCGAGGCGCGTGCTTGACTTCTATGCGATAATTAGCAAACGGTTCGAATACAAATTCAACCGCCGCGCAATCTGTTAAAGCAGATTCAATTTGCAATTCTTCGCCGTTTTTATATAATTTCACTTCCCCATTAACACCAATATTTTTGAATAAAATGCGCAATTTTCTATTTTTAGGAATAACCGACGGCTCTCCTGTTGAAGATATTTCCAAAACTTGCAATTGATTTTTGCTTTTAAATACTTCATTTGTCTTAAAACAAGTAAAAAACTCCGCACTTTCATCTTTCGTTCTGCCGTCCTCAAAAAGCGTGTATTCCCCATCGCCAGACCAAATGCAAACGTCTAAATTTACGGGGTTTTCAATACTATTGCCTTTATCTTTTGAAAGCGGTAAAATTCCACCTGCTTTAATTAAAACGGGAATACTATCTAACGAGCGAAGTAGAGTTTTCACTTCCCCACCCGTATGTATATTATATTCGTCGCCGGTAAAAATATCCGTCCACTTACCTTGCGGAAGCCAAGTCTTTATTCTGGCCCAACCGTCAGCGCGTAATTTTGTAAAAACGGGAACAACCAACAGCTGCCCGCCAAAAAGATATTCCGTCTTATATTTATAGGCATTACTGCAATCCCATTGATAATACAATGGCTCTATTAACGCTTCTCCGTCTTTATGAGTTAAATACGACTGCGAATATAAAAATGGTATCAATTGATGTCTAAAACGCAACCAATTTTCAGCAATACAGCCAGAGCCGTTCAAATAGTATAACGGCTCTTTGCTAACCGTTTCCCAACAAACGCAATGTAAACGGTTAATGGGGCTAAATACACCGAATTGAACGTGTCTAACGAACATTTCATCCGATTTCTCGCCCTGGCAATGTCCGCCTATATCATGACTCCACCAAGTATATCCAACGTTTGTTGCCGTTGCCGTAAATTCCGGCAAATATTTTAGAGTGTTCCAAGTTATCATGGTATCACCAGAAAAACCAAGCGGATAACGATGAGAGCCGACACCTGAGTATCGTGATAAAATTAAAGGTGAAAAATGATTGCTTGCATTATCTAAATAATGGTAATGGTTTAACGCCCAAAGGGGATCTAACCCCTCCATTGGGGATTTTCTGCCAGACTGCCAATCCATCCACCAAAAATCAACCCCATCATTTTCGTAAGGTTTATGCAAAATGCTAAAATAGTTATTCAAAAAGTTAGTGTCTGAAACGTTAAACGCTATGTTTTGTTGAGTATTAGGATCTATTCCCATAGCGCGCGCCATTTCTTCATAACTATCTTCCCACCAACGCACACCATCTGAAGGATGAAGGTTTAAAGTAATTTTTAAGTTTTTTGCCTTCACGTCTTTTAAAAATTTTTTATAGTCGGGGAATAATTCAGTATTCCAACTATATCCCGTCCATCCTAAATTTATATCTAATTCACCAACGTAATAAGAAGTGTTTTTTCCGCTTTCGGTAATTTTCTTTTGTTTATCAACGTCTTTTGACCAATGCCAATCCATATCTATGGTGGCAACGGTCAAAGGTATATCGCGCTCTTCAAATCTATTTAGAAGGCGTAAATATTCCTTATCCGTATAAGCGTGATATCTACTCCACCAATTGCCAAGAGCAAATTTAGGAACAAGCGGAGTTTGACCGGTTATCATATATAACGCTTTAACCGCATCACGATAATTTTTTCCATACGCAAAAATATATTCGTCACTCCCGTCTGCTATTTCGGGTTTTACCATCCCATCCGAACTAATAGTTAACGATTTAGAATCGTCAATAACGGCAACTCCGTTTTTAGAACAAACGCCAAAATCTAAATTTATTTTTACGTATTTATCTTGATTTCTATCGTAACGATATTCACCGTCGTAACCGTCAAGAGTTCTATTTGTTCCCATTAAATTTTGACTGTTGTCTATCTTTATAGATTTTCCACCGTTCAAAATTATTCTACAGTCAGCACGCTTTTCTTTTAGTATAAGCTTTACTTCTTTCGTTTTTATAATCGCTTCGCTATCGCTTTTACGGAATATAAAATTCTGTTTTTGCATATCACGAAACCAAATTGATTGCGTAGCGCCATCACGAAATTTTTTATTTTCGCTATATTCTAATCTAAAAAGTCTGCTTTGTAAAACGGTAATTCTATAGTTTTTCCAAAAAACAACGTTTTCTTTATCAGCTAAAGGCTTCATTTTTGCAATAAGATGAGCATCCAACATAAACTAACTCCAAAACCATTTATTGTCTATAACTGTATTATATCACATTTTATATATAGTTTCAAGTATAAAAAATTTTTTATTACTTCAAAATTTATAAAATTCAACACCTACTTTATACATAATTTATGAAGTAGATCATAATATAAACACCATATTTTTTTGCTTTCGTGGTGGCATATAGTAGCATAATTCTCGTATAAGTCAATCTCAATCTTAAATTAGCACTTAAAACTTAATAGCCATAACTTACTGCCAAGTAGATTTATTCTGCTTGGCTTTTTTGTTTTCTAAAAATGCACTAATTTCATCTTTTCGTTGACTTCTACAGCTTGATATATATTTTGTGTAAATTATGCCCGAACCATGCTCCTTCTGCCCCTGCCGAAAGGCAAAATAAAAAATAGGCGAAGGAATATAAAATGGTTGATTTTTTTCTAAGAAATAATCTTTTCAAAGTAAAAATTAAAATGCACTTTAGATACAAGCAAGAGCAGGCATTTGTTAATTTTTGTAAGGGAGCGTACTTACTGTACGTAGGAATTACAAAAATTTACTAATAACGAACTATTGCGTAGTAGATAAAGTGTATTTTTCAACTATTTTATTTGACTGAACCTAATAATACGGAGGTGCTTCCAAGAAATGAAAAAAGTAGTTTATTCAGTAACAAAGTATGTTGGTGACAAGTTCACCAAGTTGTCAGGTATCGGTTGTATCACCGATGAAGATTTGGTGATTGCTTGTATGAGCAAAACAAACAAACCGTATATTCGAGTATTTGATGGATGTGTAAAACAATGCTCCGAAATACCTGGTAAGAAAGGTGAATTCAAAGGTAATATTTACGAAATACAAACCATTGAATACGAAACAAAATACGGTTCAATAGACACCAGAGAAATAGACGTTAGTTACTCTATTTGGTATAAACTTTTAGACTAAAACAACTAGAAAGTGACCCTATAGGTCGATTATTGAGTATTTCGAATAAAAAACCAACAATAAAAAACTTATTTAATCACACCTAAAAAACTGTAAATTGAAAAAATTTTTAAACTTTTTTCAAATGGGGCTTGAAAATGGCTTACAAAAAAATTCAAACGCGTTATAATGTGATTAACAATTAAAAAAAACGATGTGTTCAAGACAATAAGATTTTACAATTTTACGTTTTAAAAGCCTTATTTTATATGCAATTTTAACAGCTCAAAAAATTCAAAAATAGCACCCGCTCCGCCCTTGCGTAGAAATGATGGGTCTTATCGGTATGGGTAACAACCCCATGGTTGGCGCTACCGTTGCAGTTGCTGTTGCTGTTGAAGAAGCTAGCAAATAATTCAATCTAAACTTAAATAAAAACACAAAAAGCCTTGCTATAGGTCGATTAGCAAGGCTTTTTTTATTTGTGCAAGCGCATATTTTATTGAGTTGCGATTTTTATTTACAAATTGTAAAATTCTTATTTTTCTTTTAGTTTTTGATTTTAACAGGAATTAGGTTATTGGCAATGATTTCATCATAAATTCCTTTTGCCATAAAATAAAAGCCCAAATCGTTGGGGTGAACGCCGTCCACCGAGCAATGCTCACGTAAATTTTCGGGGTAAAATTTCCTGCCATCAATAATGTAAACGTTGTTATCACCAATAGACTTAGCATAAAGATAAGTGTCACGAATAATCTCAAAACGCTCCGCCGTATCTTGCGTTTCAACAAAGGTGGGACGCGTTACAAATATTATGGGAACGTCTTTATTTTCCTCTCTTTCTCGAAATATTTTATACATTGGCAAGTGCGTTTTGCGAAGATCATCAAGAGTTGATGCGTTATGATCGTAATCACATACAAAAATACCGCAATCAATATCTCTTATAGCGCTTGCCATTGCGGGCTCACCCTTAGCACTTCCTGAAAAACCTAACATATAATAATCGGTGTTAGTCCATTTTGAAATAAGCGCTTGATAACAGTTATCTGTACGGGAAGCGCATCCGCCTTGGGTAATCGAAGAGCCGTAATACAAAATAGGTTTCATAGAGGAATATTTTTGGTATTTTTGAACAACACTGCCCTCTTCCAAACGAATATTTAACGAGGTAACACCGCTATATAACGGGAAATACAAAATATAATCTCTCAACTTTCCGCCATTTAAATTTAGTTGTGCAAGAAAGTTTTCGTTGGTGGTATCTGCGCTAGGTGTTAAATTACCAATAAATAATTCTTTTCCATCTATTACCTCGCAAAGCGTAAAGCCTGCACTTGCAATAAGTGGCATATGGTGCATCCAACACTTACTATAAAGAGTTCCCGATATTTCTATTATCTTACTGTTAGTTGAAAATAGCAAACGCGTTCCATCCGTGCAACGCGCACCGCGCAAAACACCTGGACTTATACTTTCGGCTAAATCGACGGGCATTTTTATAAAGCCATACTCATCGTCGTAATAAGCACCGTATAGAGCAAAGTGCTCGTTTGGAATTTTATAAACGTTTGATTTAAAACTTTCAATCTCTTTAGCCTTAAAATTTTTATCTACCTTTGTAATTTCCATAATTACACCTATCAATTAAATTTTTGAGTTTACCGTTAAAAAAACATTAATAACGCGCACTATGTTTTTATAATTTTTGCACAAAAGTGCCACTATAACGCGATTAGCGGCACTTTTAAAAAATTTTTGTTATACTTAAAAACAAAAGTCAATTTACTTTTATTACTTAAAATTTTTATTTAGTTTTAACAAAATACTGTATTAATAAGCAGATCCGCTTAATAAATGGTTAATTTGTTTTCTGAGATCAATTATCCAACCTGCACTCTTTGGATAATCATGAAAGTTTTGAGCCAATCCATTTTCTTGTAAAAATTGGCACACTTTTTCTCTTCCAATTTTTTGTTCTAAAAGCTTTAAAGCGCAATAGTCTTGCAAGCCCTGATAAAACGCCTCGTTTCGGATAGAGCCCAAAACACCTTCGCTACCAGGATATACTATAAACGCATCACCGCTTTGGTAACGTCCCATACAGTCGGTTACAGCGAAAGGATTAAGCTTTTCCTTTGATAAAACGGAATAGTAAAAATTATAACCCCAATGCAAAAATCCACGAACGTTATTTTGATACATTTGTATCCCCATAACACGCGTGCGCTCCAACGGCATTGAAATAAAGCGGTTAGATAAGAATTTATCACGCTGAGTGGTACAGTAATAAACGCAGTAATCCTTTATGCCTTTTTCGATAAACTCATCAGTTGCGCTTGTTGCGACGAATGGCATATCTAAAAGTCCCGACTCTACGTATTCGCAGTGCGACATAGCGTCCATAAACCTTGCATCAAACAAGTACTGCTTTACAAACAAGGAGCACGCCTTATACTGCTCGAAAGAGTCCTTATTTGGCTCGTCTGAAATATGAAAATAACAGCGGTCGTAATACCCGTTTTCAATTAGCCAAGTGCGTAAACAAGGTAAAAACGCAGTTAAAAACGCCTTATATTCATCACCAAGAGCCTTAGTTTCCCAACCGAAAATCTTTTGTTCCTTTCCGTTTACGGTTGCCACTATTTTGGGCGTGCAATTTGCGCCCCATTGGGTAAACAGATGCGCCATTTCAAAGTTTTTCACACCTAAATCCTCGGCAAAACGCATAAACCAGCCAAGTCGAGAGAAATCAAATTTGTAGCTATCACCCGACTTTTCAACGCCAATAAGCTGAACGGTTAAACGTTCTTTTCCTATTTCGGTATCTAAAGCCGGAGTAAACAAGGGTGTTAACAGCGTTGTTAATCCGTGATTTACCGCATCACAAATAAAGCCCTTTAAAAGCTCGTTATACCTTTCGCTAAAAACAGGTAAATTATAATACTCTGCTATGCTGTCATAATGCATCCAATAGGTACAAATTAAATCGTGTTTTGGAAGAACCTTGTCAATAACCGTTAAAGTATAATCTATACTGCCAAGTATTTCTTTATTTGCATTAAAAAGCGAAAGGGTTATTTTATGGCTACCTGCAGGCAAATCGTGCAAGCTTACGTATAGCGCCTGCCAATACCTATCACGAGCAACAATACCAAGCTTTGCTGAAATGGGCTCGATTAGATCTGGCATAGTGCAAGAATCTGAAGTTAACAAATAATCGTCAGAACAAGCGGCAGCTGAATAGGTGCAAGGCACCTCTTTAACAGCATAGACGTCTACGTTTTTTTGGTCAACGCCAGTTATTTCATAGCTGATGCCAAACGTTCCGTAACCAATACAGCGATATGCCACTTGAAAGCCAAAGCGCTCTTGTAAAAGAGCGCTATTTTCCCTTTCAAAAAGCTGTGGTCTTAAATGCCCGCGCACCTTTTCCATTGCGCTAATGGGCAATATTTCAAAATCCTGCTTTTGATACATATTATTTTCTCCGTTATTTTAATTCTATAACGCTTTCTGTAATTCGTGCCTTTTCTGCAGCGAACGCCATTTTATGGCTTTGCATAGAACTATCGATATGAGTAATACGTTCGGTGGGTAAACCGTTATATGCATTGTAAAGCTCGTTCATTATGCCGTCATCGCCACCGCCATGACCGCTTGCAGTTTTGTCTTTATTAATTATTATACGCTTAACCTTTTTGCCAAAAGGACGTATTTCTAAAAGGTTTTGCTCCATAATGCCGAACAATTCTGCCTTTGTGCCATGAATCTTAATATCGCGGTAAATTTTATCGCTAAACGCATCCATCGTATGTGATGCTGTAATTCCGCCCTCAAAGGTAAAAATACACACTTGATGGTCTACAACGTCGTTGTCAGAGCGGAACACGCATCTGTCGTACTGCGTATGTACAAGATCTTTTTTAATCTTTCTAAAGTCCTTTTCCTGCGAAAAATACCCTGCCATCCAGCGATACTTTTTATATAAATCCTGTGCCCTATACATACAGTCAACGCTACAGTCAGAACAGTAATTTGCACAGTTTTTAGGCGCATTTTCTTGCTTAAAATAAGAAAGCGAGCCAAATGATGCCACTTTTTGACATTTTTTATCAATTAACCAAGATAAAAGGTCCATATCGTGACAGCACTTTGCCAAAATCATGGGACTGGATTTTTCTTTATTTCCCCAAGGCCCACGAACGAATGAATGTGCTTGATGATAATAACCAACGTTTTCCGAGGTGTAAACCGCCAAAATATCGCCCAATTCACCCGACTGAATAATTTGCTTTATCTGAGTGTAAAAAGGTGTATAGCGTAAAACGTGACAAACTATTACCTTTCTACCACACTTTTTAGCAACAGACAAAATGCGCTCGCATCCTTCCTCGGTAGTTGCAATAGGCTTTTCTAAAAGAATATCAAAGCCCTTTTCCATACAGGCAACCGCATGCTCGGGATGATCTGCATCTTGCGTTGCAACAGCAACAATATCGGCATCCAAACCAGAATTAATCATATCCTTCCAATTTTCAAAAACCGGACAGTCGTGATTTGCACTTGCAATTTCACGTTTTATTGGATCGATTTCTGCCACCGCAACTACTTTAAATTTATTTGGATTGTTTTTGGCATACCACGCGTAAATTGAACCACGCTTGCCATACCCTAATATTGCAATTTTAACCTGCATAATTCTTCTTATTTTTTCGTGGGAAAGAGATGTTTTATCCCTTCCCCACGACCCTTCATTTTTTTGTTTAATTTTACACTATTAACGATTTATTGTAAAGTGTTTTTTAGTAAAATACAATTTTTATAATTTAGTATTTTTACTTGAGTTTTGTGGTTAACATTTACTTAACTGCAATAATTTCACCAATTAGAACAGCAGTACGTCCCCATGAAGCGTTATTATTGAAGTTTAACGCATATAAAATGTCTGAGGTTTTATTAACAAATGCTTCTGCAGGAATTGAAATTTGAACCCAAGTGTTATCAACTACGCTTTGTGAAGCTATACCACCGTAAAGTGAATAAGTAAAGGTTGACGATGCATTAGATTGAACACAAATCCATACTAAAATGTTAGTATATTCAGCATAGCTACTTAAATCATGTTCGGGAGTAAGACGAATATCACCCCATTTATTACCAGTTGAACTTAAAGCAGTAGTACTAATTTTTACGTATGCGCCACCGTAAGTTTCATTGTTATTGTTCGCTGCACTTACGAATTCGAAAGTAGCTTGATTATTTGTAAAGCCTGCACCTGTAGTACAATTTAATTGTGCTAAGTTTTCAGCAACAGGTTTAAATACGTAATAATTATTATCTTCAGGCTCTTCTGCTACGTTAACAGCAGTTATCTTACCAACACGGAAACCAATTACACCCCAAGAGGTATTACCGTTTAAGTTTCTACCTAATAGGTAAGCGGGGTTCGCAATAAACTGTTCAATTGGGAATTGAAGTTTAATCCATTGATTTGATGCTAAGGTTGCGCTTGTTGCCCATGCGATATTGTTACCTGCTAATGAACCGAAGAATGATACAAGATCTTCGCCGGTGCCGTTACGTTCAAGGTAAACCCACATTTCAATAGCATCATATTCAGAATAGCTGTTGATATCGTTTGCAGAGTTCAACATTACGCTACCCCATTTGTTAGTGCCGGCAACTAGTACGTTTGAATTAATCTTAACGTATGAACCACCATAGGTTTCATCAGTATTTTCTTCATCACTTACGAAAGTGTAAATTGCGTTTTTACCATGACCAAAGCCTACGCCAGAAGTTGTAATTTGTGCTTGCATATTTTCTGCAGTAGGATCAAATATAATACTAGGATCAAGAACTGCAATTTCGAAAATGATAGAATCAACGCCTTCAAAGCTGTATTCCACTTTAATTTTGCCTACTGCTTCAGGAATATACTTGCCATCTGCTATTTTATCTGATACGTCTAACCATTCCTCGCCGTTTAAAGCGTATACCTTAACGGTTACAACGTCATCAGTAGTAGCAGTTCCGCGTTCGATATGGGCTCCTACAAGAGCTAATTCCTTACCTACACCAGCAGTTTGTTCATATTCACCGTCAACTACAAGTCTAAGTGCTTCGATAACGGTAAACTTTGCTTGAGCTTTGCCCCATAGTCCGCTAACTACAGATACGTTAACGGTATATTCGCCTACTGCAGATACTGCTACTTGGTAGCTTCCGTTACCTAGGCTAACTACCTCTAAAGCTTCGCCTAATGCGCTTACTACTGAAACGGTATATTCAACTTCAGCAGGATTTGCGGTTACGGTAAATTCAACGTTTACGCTTTCGCCCTCTAAAATGCTTTCTTCGATATTAGAAATTGAAAGTTCTGCAGAGTTTGCAGCCTTTATTTCACCAATATAAACACCGCTAACGGTAGCTTTATAGTTAAGTGCGATAAATACGGGAGTACCTGATGCAACTGAGGTTACGTAAGTATCCATAGGAATTGCTACTTGTACCCATTGGTTAACTGCAACAGTTTGAGTGTTTGCGTTAAGAGCAAATAATGCAGTTACGGGATTGTTATCGTCTGCTAATACGTAAATCCATGCAGTTACAACGTCGTATTCTGCAAATGCTTCAGTTGAATATTTAGGTGTAACAAAAACGTTACCCCAGTTAATTCTGTTAGTGGGAATTGCTTTTAGGTATGCACCGCCGTAAACAGAATCGGTATTTTCTTCAGCAGAAACAAATACCTTTTCTGCGTTTTGGAATACGATATTGTTTGTGCCGTACATTACCTGTGAAGCTGCACTTTCTAATGCGGGATCGAATAAAATTGAATAATCGCAAACGTCGATTTGGTATTCAATGCTATCTAAACCTTCAAAACTGTATTGAACTTTAAGCTTACCTTCAACTGCGTGAACGTACTTGCCTTCTACTATTTCAGAAGTTACTTCTACCCATTCTTCGCCGTTTAAAGCAAATAGTTTAACGGTTACAACCTCATCAGTAGCGGTTTGACCGCGCTGAATGTGTGCACCAAGAATGGTTAACTGCTTGCCCATACCAACGGTTTGAGCATACTCGCCGTCAACGATAAGTCTAACTGATTCTACTACGGTGAATTTAGCTTGTGCTTCACCACGGATATCACCCGTTGCTTGTGCTATAACGGTATATTCACCAATTGCAGATACTGCTACTTGATATTTACCGCCACCTAAAGCCACTACTTCTAAAGTCTCGCCTAATGCGCTTACTACTGAAACAGCTAATTCGGTTTCAGCAGGATTTGCAGTTACTGTAAATTCAACGTTTACGCTTTCGCCATCTAAAACGCTTTCTTCAATATCAGAAATAGCTATTTCTGCAGTATTTACAGCGCTAACCTGACCAACGCGGAAGCCAATTACACCCCAAGATGCGTTTGCATTTAGGTTTCTACCAAAGAAATACTCTTGGTTTGCAATAAATTGCTCCATGGGAAGTTGAACTCTTACCCATTTATTTGCAGTAATGGTTGCAGTGGTTGCCCACGCTACGTTGCTACCTGATAAAGTTCCAAAGAAAGATACTAATTCATCACCTGAGCCGTTACGTTCAACGTAAAGCCAAATTTCAACGGCATCATATTTTGAATAAGTGCTTGCATCGCGTGCAGGAGCAAGTAATACGTTACCCCATACGGTAGAAGCAGGTAAGTTGCTTGAATTAATCTTTACGTATGCACCACCGTAAGTTTCATCGGTGTTTTGTTCATCACTTACAAAGGTGTAAGTTACGCTATTGCCGTAATTAAACGCCTTGCCGTTAGCAGAAATTTGTGACATGTTTTCTGCAGTGGGATTAAATACTACGCTAGGATCTACAACTGCGATTTCATAAACGATAGGGTCTAAACCTTCAAAGTTGTATTCTACTTTAATTCTACCTTCAGCAGTGGGAATATATTTACCTTCTGCTATTTCACTAGATATATCAATCCATTCTTCACCGCTTAAAGCGTATAACTTAACGGTTACAGCTTCATCAGTTGCTGATTCACCGCGTTCGATATGCGCACCGATAATAGCTAACTCTTCACCAAAGCCAACGGTTTTAGCATATTCGCCGTCAACGATAAGTCTAACTGATTCTACTAAGGTAAATTTAGTGCTTGCAACGCCATATTTGTCGCCGATTGCACATGCGCTAACCGTGTATTCACCAATTACAGATACTGCTACTTGATAACGTCCGTCACCTAAGCTGGTTACCTGTAATGCTTCGCCTTCTGCGTTTACTACTGAAACGTTATACTCGGTGTTAGCAGGATTTGCGGTTACGGTAAATTCAACGTTTACGCTTTCGCCTGTTAATACGATTTCACCGATATCAGAAATTGAAAGTTCTGCAGAGTTTGCAGCCTTTATTTCACCAATATAAACACCGCTAACGGTAGCTTTATAGTTAAGTGCGATAAATACGGGAGTACCTGATGCAACTGAGGTTACGTAAGTAT
>JAZSMG010000233.1:0-2052 GCA_045535775.1 Christensenellaceae bacterium
GAACTACACCCGCACTTCACACAATGCCTAACGATTATAGCAAAAGCGACATTTATTGTCAAACATTTTTTCGCCATTTTTTAAAAAAATATTTTTATTTTTTACTTTTTTATTATAATTGTTTTTAAGCCTTTCTTTTACGCCTTTAACTTATTTTTACTAAAAACCTTCGTTTAAAGCATTTTTTACTTCTTATTGTTACTGCCGTTATGCAAAAAAACCGCGGTTTTTAACCGCGATTTAGTTAAAAATATAGCGATAATCGACCTATAGCCCTACTTTTACAAATTCGGCAGTTCGTTAAACAACCTGTAATACTCTTCGTTTAAAAGCTTAACGTGGTGCTCTTCATCCATAGCAATGCGGGTTAAAAGCTCCCTTAAACTTTGATTTTGAGTTTTATAAGCAAGCTCTAAATATGCCTTTTTAGCGTTTTGTTCGCCTTGAATATTTTTCGTTAAAAAGTCACGCACGTCTTTTGAATAGTTGGTATAGCTAAAAGAAAAATAGTTATACCGACCTGCAAAAACAGGATCTGCCCCAAAAGAAACAAGGGCTTTACCTAATTTTTCCAAGTGCTCCATTTCCACAATGGAAATATGTAAAAGGAGCCCAGCTAACCGTTCATCATTACAGATAATAGATTGATAAATATAACTACTTATTGCAGTTAACTCTGAAAACCTACCTGCATAAAAGTCATATAAATCTTCTATTTCGCGCAAAGGCACCTCACCTGAAATTTCCGGGTAAGGCAAATTTACATTATATTCCTCTTGCATCAAATAAAAATCCTTTCCTTACCAATATACTCTTACGCACAATTCTTTGTTACAAAAGACAAAAAAATAAGCGCCAAAAATAATTAGCGCCCATTTTTTGTAATGTGTATAAAAGGATATTAGTATAAAAAAGCATTTAATTTTCAACCCTTAAAGGAAAAGCAGTGTTTATTTCGCCGTTAAAGGGAATGTAATCACGCACGCAAGAAGCAATAACGCGCGCCTTATTTAATTGCCATTCCTTAAAACGCATATCGCTATTTAATAAATTTCTAACGTTAGAATAAGTAATGTCGCAACCAAAAAGCACCATATTTTTAACGGCACAAATACTTTTTGCAAAGGCAAGCGCATTCTTTTGGTTTTTGTTTGCCTTTTCATCTACGAATAAAACGTAAAAAATCTTACTGCCGGTAAATTCCGTGCGTCCCATAGTAATTAAGCTTTTAGCTTTGCAAAGCATAGAATAATCTGCTATTAAAAGGTACGGTCTTTCTGAAAATAGCGCCGAAGTATCCCCCACCGCTATTTTTTTAGTGGCGTCAAAAACCTCGTCCCCTGTGATTTCTTGAATATATTTGCAAAGATATTCATCTTTTTGCTTGGTATAATTTATTATCATCTTTACCTCTTTATTATTTTAAGTTCACGTTTATTATAGCATATCAAGGTAAATTATGCGTTACGGTTTAGTAAATTTACGGTAAACTTTATTTTTTATAAATTTTCACCCTGCCCTATAAAAGCTTTTATTTTTTATCACCCTTTAGGCTTAAATCTTTTTAGCTAAGCATCACTTTATTTTTGGCACAAAAAAGCCCCGCTAAAAGCGAGGCTTAATTTTACTTAATAATTAGTTAAGTTCTGCAAAGTATTTGATGGTTCTAACCATTTGGCTGGTGTAAGAGTTTTCGTTATCATACCAAGAAACAACTTGAACTTGAGTTTCATTAGTTTCAGGCATGTACTTAACCATGGTTTGAGTAGCATCAAATAAAGAACCGTAAGTGATACCGATAACGTCTGAAGATACGATTTCGTCTTCGTTGTAACCGAATGAATCAGAAGCAGCAGCTTTCATAGCAGCGTTGATACCTTCTTTAGTTACGTCTTTACCTTTAACTACAGCAGTAAGGATAGTAGTTGAACCAGTTGGAACTGGAACTCTCTGTGCAGAACCGATAAGTTTGCCGTTTAGTTCAGGGATAACTAGACCGATAGCCTTAGCAGCGCCGGTAGAGTTAGGAACGATGTTGCAAGCAGCAGCACG
>JAZSMG010000022.1:0-13814 GCA_045535775.1 Christensenellaceae bacterium
GGGTGGATTGAAGCAGAACTAGAAGATAACGAATTGCATAATAGTAGAGTAATGCGTTTTAAACTTACAAAAAGCTAAAGAGATATAATATGAAAAAATTTAGGATTATTACAATATTTGTACTTTGTTTTATTTTTTTAACTAGCACAGTAAGTGCAATATTTAACGGTTTATTAACAGTAAAGCCTGAATTACTTAGTTAAGCTATATTTACTTAAACGGAGAGTTTTATTTGGTAACCCAGCAAGAGGAGTTAGTATTCCTTCCTAAAAACGAAGAAAGTGAATAGTTGATTAAAAATAAAAAAGTGGGGATAATCGACTTATATCCCCACTTTTTGTATGTTGTTTGCGTTATTAGTCTTGAATAAATTCTATTTTACCCATGTTGTTTTCGCCTGTAATTTTTATGCGCTTTGATATTTCTGCGGAAACGCTGGGCTTGTTCATCTTTAAACTGCCTAGGTTGTTTTCTATATCACAGTCCACAATCCAACCGGCAGGTATATGAAAAACAACCTTTGCCATATTGCAGTCAACGGATATTTTGCCGTTGCCGTCGTAAAGCTCTGCGTTGGTAAAAAATACTTCTGCGCTTCCCATGTTTATTTCTATATCTTTATTTATAGGCTCAGAACAGTCAACGTAGTAAACGCTTCTGGAATTTTTTATTTCGCGGAATTTTTCTTTTGCTTCTTCGCCGGTGAAAACAACTTCCTCGCCGTCGGTGCTTTTAACGGTAAAGGTAAATTTGCCGTGCTTTAGTAAAAGGGAAGTACCAACCGTAAGCAGGAATGCAATAAGAAGGAAGGTCCAAGCGGAAGCCAAATCCCCACTTTCAATCTTTAAAAGGGTAGCAATTTCCCCTTCAAATAACATAATTATAAACACTATTGGGAAAAATACTGCTTCAAAATTCTTCTTTATTGCTTCGTTAATAACCACGAATAGTAGCGCTACGGCAAGCAATATTTTCCAAATGGGTAGGTTATCGGGAATACCTAAGTTAACGTTAAAGGTGTTCAAAATTAAAAGTATTGCTGCAAGTATTAAAAATAATCCCCATAAAATATTTTTTCTTTTCATAATTTTCTCCTTAATTTATGCGTTAAATTATTTTGCTTAAACACCGCGAAGTGTAAGAATTTTATCCTTTAAGTATTTATAATAGGAACGGGATGCGTATACTACTTTTTGCGCCCCGTTAAAGTAAACCTTGCTTGGCCCGGTTATATTGTGCGCGATTGCGCCAACCTGCAAGGCGTTTATTATGCAGGATTTAGAGCATCTTACAAAATAGCTTGGTAAAACCTCTTCTAATTTGGTAAGAGTAGTGCGCGCTTGAAGCATTTTTTCTTTAGTGTGGGCGTAAATCTTGCCCTCGCACGCTTCAAAAAACAGGATTTTTTTATAGGGTACGAAATATTCCGTTTCGCCAATATAAAGCACGCATTCGGCATCTGCGTTTATTAAGTTTTCTATAACCGATTCCAGCTTTTTAACGCTTTCCGTGCGCTCGTGGCAACGAATAACTATCTCTTCGCTTTCTTCGGGTGAGATTTCTATGCGTAGCTTCATATAAGCTCCTTAATTTTTTATGCCTTCATTATACAGCGTGATAAAAAATTTGTAAATACTTTTTTGCTAACAGGTAAAAATTTTAAGCCAAGGGGTGATTTTTTTGCTGATTTGCGTGCTGTAATGCCTTTAAATTATTGTGAAATAGTGTATAAAGAATAAAAATATCCCTTTTTATCTATAAGCTCTTCAAAGCTTCCGCTTTCTGCAATTTCGCCGTTTTTCATGCAAATTATTTGGTCGTAGCGCTTTAATAGGCTTTCTTCAAGGGCGTGCGTTACCACTATGGCGGTTTGCTCCTTAAGGTCTAAAATAGCGCTTGAAACCTGAAAGGCTGTTTCTGCATCAAGGGCGGCGGTTGCTTCGTCTACAAGCAGTATTTTATAATTTTTAAGCAAGCTTCTTGCAATAGAAATTCGCTGTTTTTCCCCGCCGGAAAGCGCGTTTCCGTTTTCACCGCAAAGGTAATCTTCCCCCTTTTCCTTTATAAAGTCTGTTAAACCGGAAAGGGCTAGCGCGTTAGCTATATCTTCCTTATTAAAATCACTAAACATCGTAACGTTATTTATAACGCTGGTGTTAAACAGGAATACGTTTTGCTGAATTATGCCTTGAAGCTCGTATAAGCTGTCTGCGTCAATATTGCGAAGCTCCTTTTTATCGTAAAAAATATTGCCTTCGTAATTGGGATATGATGCCATTAATAGGCTTAAAAGTGTGGATTTACCGCTTCCTGAAGCACCCACTATCGCATATTTCTTGCCAAGCTCAAAGGTGTAGTTAACGTTACTTAGCGCCCTCTTATCCTCTTCATAACAAAAGCTTAAGTCCTTTAATCTTATACCTTCGTTAAGGTCGGTTAGCCGTGTTCTTTTTTCGCTGGTAACGTTTGTATCTAACGCCAAGGCTATCTTTTTAACAAGCGCTTTTGCCGCCATTCTTTCTGCAATAGCGGTGGGAAGAATGCCTATTGGGTTTAGCACGTAGTTCATTAACTGAACGAATAAAATAATAGTTCCCGCGGTTATTCCCTTATCGTTTAGCGCAAGGTATGCGCCAAATACGAACACGCCGAACTGCGCTATGTAGCCGGCAAGTAAGCAAAGGGATTCTATTAGTATTTTTAACTTGTGTTTTTTGCTTTGTGCGCTTGCAAGCTCCTTTAAATTGCTTTTAAATAAGTTAAGCATTTGCGCTTCCGCTTTGAAGGATTTTACAACCGAAAAACCGCTAAGACAGTCCTTTATGGTAGAAGTGTATTCAACGTTCTTTTGTGAAGCCTTTTTTTCTTCAGTTGCCATTTTGTTGCCGGTTACTAGGGCTGCTATAAGGGGTAGAAGAGAAAAGCCTATTGCAACCGCGGTTAGTAAGGGGCTGTATAAAAGCATTAAGCCAAGTGCGCAGGTGAAAACTAGTACGTTTTCTAAAATAGTAAAGGTATTAAAAAGATAGCCCTGTTCTATTACCGCAATATCGTTGGTAAGGGCAGATAGGTATACGGATGAGTTTTCTGTTAAAAATGAAGAAATATTCTTTTTAGTTAACTGGTTAAAAAGGTGGTTTTTATACTGAGAAATACCCTTGGTGATAAATTTGGGCTTGGAATGGTATGATATAAAATAACCTAAACCGCTCAAGGCAAGGGTTGCGCAAGCTATTAGGGCTAACTGCATTAAATCGTAATTTACGTTTTTTCCGCCTATTAAATCAAGTAACTGTTGCAAAAGCCAAGCAACTGCTAAAGAACATATCGTTGTGAATAAAACTTCGCATATTGCAAGCAAAAAATAGCCCGCGTTGCCTTTATAAAATTGTTTTACGTACGGGCGAATATTTACCTTTTCATTTTTCATTTTTTGCTCTCCCTAAACTTATTTGATGAAATATTAACATATGGGTGGCGGTTTGTAAATACTTTTTTGCCAACAGGTAAAAATTTTAAGCCAAGGGGTAATTTTTTGGTTGTTTTTAGTGGATTTGCCGTTGTTTTTTATTTGTAAAATGATAAAAAATAAACCTAACGAACAAAAAAAGAGCAATATTACAAGGGAAAATCCTTATAATCTTGCTCTTATATTTTACTGTGATTTTTTAAGTTTTTTCTTTATTATTGTAAGTGCGCCGTTAAAGTGTTGCTTGTAGGTGAATTTTTGCTTTGCAATAAGCTCGCCTGCTAAAATAGCTTTTTCATCACGCTTGTTGTATGGGATTTTTGCTAAAATATCGGTAGAGTGCAGGTTGCAATAATCAATTAGTTTATCGTAAACTGTGGTAAGCCTGTTTATAATAACGCCGTAGGGCTTACCCATAAGTTTACAAGTTCTTATTATGCACTTAAAAACCTCAAAGTCAATAGCGTCACCTTCCGTTACTATAACGCAGTAATCACTGTTTTTTAGGGCGGTTAGGGTGTGGTTTTTTTCAAAATCTGCACAGTCAATAATAAGGTTATTATCCTTTAAAAGATTAATAGCGCATTCGGTTGCTTCACATTCTAAATGGTTAACAGCCTCAACCGTTGCAATCTGAAAATTATCCTTTTTAGAAAGCTTTAAGCTTCCTACTTCTTGAGTTGCAGACTCAATTGCACCTTTATCGCACGAAACAGTGCATTCGCCTTCCGCACAGCCCTTGCAAAACAGAGTAACGTCTTCCTCGTTTTTAATAAAGCTTTTTTTAGAGCAAGCGCTTGCGCAACTTTCGCATTCACCGCAAGATGATAGCGTTTTTTTGCTATGCCATAAAAGTGGCTTTCTTTCGCCTTCTTCACTATTTAATTTATCATAGCCGTAGCAGGGGGAATTTAAATCTAAATATGCCCAACCGCTAACGGCAGAAAGGTTGGTGGAAATAAAGGTATTTCCCTTCCCCTGTGAGGTTGCAATAACCGCTATTTTCATTTTACTTCTCCAAAAATCGTTCTACTGTTTATTATACATAATAATTTAAATTTTGTCAAAAGTTTTTAAAGTATAATTGTTTTTATATGTTTTTTAACGGTAAAATTTATTAGGTAACTTTTAGCGTGAAAGTGTAGATAATCGCTTTATAGATAGGTTTTTTAATAAAAAAGCATAAAAAAGAGCCCCAAAGAAAAGGGCTCTTTAAATATTAGTCTTTCTTTAGCTCTTCTAAGATTTGCATTAAAAGCTTATCGGTAGAGCTGGGCTCTGCGGGTGCAGCAGGTGCGGGAGCAGGAGTCTTCTTGGGAAGATTTTCGGGATCCTTCTTCGCCATTCTTTGCATCCATTTGTTTTCAAGAGTGTTAAGCTCTTCGTCGTTATCTAGCTTCTTTTGAATTGCTTCTCTCATATTAGCGTTAAAGTCAAGCGTCTTTTGAATTTTGACAATAAGCTTAACGAATAGGAATACGGAAATTGCAATTAGTAAGAAGTTGATAATTGCTTGAATGAAGTTGCCGTAGTTTAAGGTAAGAGCAGGGGTAACTACTTCGCCTAATTCGTCTACAACCTCAGGTCTTAAAATTGCCTTAAGCTCGGTTAGGTCAGTTCCACCGGTAATAATGGAAATAACGGGAGTAATAACGTCTTTAACTAAGCTGTTTACGATTGCAGAAAAGGCAGAGCCTATAATTACACCGACAGCCATGTCTAAAACGTTGCCTTTAGAAATGAATTTCTTAAAGTCAGCAAATAGTTTTTTCATCTTTTCTCCTTATAAATTAATAAGATTTAATATTTCACTCGGGGCTAAGGCGAATTGCTTTGCTCCGTGTTCTTCTAATATTTGTTTACTTCTAAATCCCCAAAGCGCGCCTATAAAATCAACGTGGGCGTTTATTGCGGTTTGCGCATCCGTTTCGCCGTCACCTATTAAAAGGCATTCTTCAGGTTTTATATTTAAAGCGCTTAAAATTTCTAAAACGCCGTTAGGGTTAGGCTTTAAGGGTGCGTTTTCTTTATGCCCTAAAGCATAATCAAGTGGGGGCGTTGTGAAAAAATAGTTACATAAAAGGGTGGTTGCCCAGTGCGGTTTATTAGAAAAAACCGCTATTTTAACCCCCTTAGCCTTAAGCTTTTTTAAAAGACTTTTTATATAAGGGTAGGGCTTAACCAAGTGGGTTAGATTATCGTTCATAATACGGTTAAAATCTTTAAAAACGGCTTCCTGCTTTTCTTCATTTTTGCAGGCGCGCTCTATTAACTTTTTTGCGCCGTTACCAACGTAAGCAACCGTTTGTTTAAGGGTAATTTGCTTTTCGTTGTGTATTTTTAGCGCTTGGTTAACGCAATAGCGCAGGCTTTTTGCCGTGTTTAAAAGTGTTCCGTCTAAATCGAATATTACAAGCTGTTTTTTCATTTTAACTTAAAAAGTGGGGCTATAAGTCGATTATTAACTGTTTTTAACCCAAATTACATTCTTTCCGGGGTAGAAATACCAAGTAATGCAAGGGCGTTTTCTAGTGTAATACGAACGGCCTTGGTTAAGGCTAAACGGAACTTAACCGTTTCTTCATTTTCCGCAGTTAAAATCTTGCATTCAAAATAGAACTTGTTGTAAAGCTTTGCAAGCTCTATTGCGTAGCGGGTAATAAATGAAGGCTCTAGCTTTTCAGCAGAAGCGGAAACGGTGCTGGGGAACGAAGCTAAATGCGCAATAACGTCGTATTCACAGCTTTCTAGCTTTTCAGGTAAGGTAAAGCTAGAAAAATCAATATTACTCTTTGCTAAAACACCGGAGCAACGCGCTGCGGTATACTGAACGTAAGGTCCGGTTTCGCCGTCAAAGTTTAAAACTCTATCGTAAGAGAAAACGATATCTTTAATTTTGTTGTTAGAAAGAGCGCCGAATATAACAGCGCCAACGCCAACGTCGCGCGCGATTTTTTCTTTGTTTTCTAGGTTGGGGTTCTTTTCGTTAATAACTGCAGAGCATTTTTCAATACACTTTGCAATAACGTCTTCAAGCCAAACAACCTTACCTTTTCTGGTGCTCATAGAGCCGTCTTCTAAAGAAACCATGCCGTAAGCAACGTGAATCATATCCTTGTGCCAGGGCTTGCCTAAAAGCTCTAACACCTTGAATATTTGCTTAAAGTGTAGGTTTTGTTGGTAAGCAACTACGTATAAGCATTTATCAAAGTCGTAGGTGTTCTTGCGGTAGAATGCAGCGGCTAAATCACGCGTTGCATAAAGTGAAGCCCCGTCTGAACGTAAAATAATGCAAGGGGGCATATCGTATTCGGCAAGGTCAACTACCATTGCGCCTTCACTTTCGGTAAGAAGATTTTTTTGCTTAAGCTCGTCTATTACCGGTTGCATCTTGTCATTGTAAAAGCTTTCGCCTGCGTAAGAATCGAATTTTACGTTTAGTAGGTCGTAAATTTTTTCCGTTTCTGCAAGGGTAAGCGATTTAAACCAGTTAAATAGCTCAAGCGCTTCGGGATCGCCTTCTTCAATATTTTTAAAGTAAGCGCGTGCAGCGTCTTCCATTTCGGGGTGGCTTTCTGCTTCTTCGTGGAACTTAACGTAAAGTCTGGTTAATTCCTTAAGTCCTTCGCTTTCTACAGTTTGTTTATCGCCCCAAGCCTTGTATGCGTAAATAAGTTTACCGAATTGGGTGCCGTAATCCCCTAAGTGGTTAATACCAACCGCCTTGTAGCCTAAGAAGTTAAAAATCTTGTAAAGAGAGCTACCTAAAACGGTGGTGCTTAAGTGACCTATATGGAAGGGCTTTGCAATGTTAATAGAAGAATAATCGATGCAAACGGTCTTACCTTCGCCCATAGTGGAAGAACCGTACTTTGCGCCCTCGTTTAAAACCGTTTGAATGGTTTTAAGGGTAAAGCCTGCGCGGTTAACGGTAAAGTTAAGATAGCCGTTAACTGCCTTTACGTCCGTAATAGTATCGTCCGTTGCAAAGGTAGAAGCAAGCTCTTGTGCTATTATAACGGGTGCTTTTCTAAGCGCTTTTGCAAAGCGGAAGCAGGGTAGTGCGTAGTCCCCCATATCTTGTGAGGGGGTTGCGGTAATAAAGGATGCTATTTCCTCTGCGCTAACGCCCTCAATGTGTAATTTTTCGGCAATATACTGTTTGTAGTCCATAAAATACTCCGATTGTTTAAGGTTTTGTTTTACGGTTAAATATTTTAACATATTTCTTAATTTTTGGCAACAATTTATTGAAATAATTAGAGATTTGTTATATAATATAACTTAATAAAGTATCAATAAACTAACGCGATGGGGTAAAAAGAGTAAAAAACTAAAGGGGAGCTGTATTTGCAGTTTCCGTTCGGTTTTGATTTTTATCAATCGCAAAATAGAGGTGTAAGATGAAATTAGGTGTTGTTGGACTTCCTAACGTAGGAAAATCAACGCTATTTAACGCAATAACTCACGCAGGCGCACAGGCTGCTAACTTCCCCTTCTGCACGATAGAGCCTAACGTTGGTATCGTTGCCGTGCCGGATGAAAGATTAGATAAGATTGCCGCTTTATACGCAAGCAGAAAAATTACCCCTGCAACCATAGAATTCGTTGATATCGCGGGCTTAGTTAAGGGTGCTTCTAGGGGTGAAGGCTTAGGCAATAAATTCCTTTCTCATATTCGTGAGGTAGATGCTATCGTTCACGTTGTTCGTTGCTTTGCAGATGATAACGTAACGCACGTAGAAAACGGCGTGGATCCCGTTAGAGATATTTCTATTATCAATTTGGAGCTTATTTTGGCAGACCTAGAAAGCGTTACCAAGCGCCTAGATAAGGCTAAAAGCTATATTAAAACGGGTGACAAAAAGTATAAAATAGAAGCGGATATCCTTCAACGTATTTACGATTGCTTAGCGGAAGAAAAGCCCGTTTATTCGCTTGAGTTTAACGAAGAAGAGCAAAAATACGTTAACGGCTTATTCCTTTTAACAACCAAGCCCGTGCTTTACGCTGCTAATATTGGCGAAGAAGATATTGGTAAGGACGAGGCTGATTTACCCCTTGTTCAAAAGGTTAAGGAATACGCTCAAAGGGAATGCAATCAAGTGCTTGTTATTTGCGCTAAGGTAGAAGAAGAGATTTCTCAGCTTCCCCCTGAAGATGCACAGCTTTTCTTAGACGATTTAGGACTTACCGAAAGCGGTCTTAACAGACTTGTTAAAACCTCTTACTCTCTTTTAGGTCTTATAAGCTACCTAACTGCAGGTGAAACGGAAACCAGAGCTTGGACTATTACGGAAGGCACTAAAGCGCCTCAGGCAGCAGGTAAAATTCACTCTGACTTTGAAAGGGGCTTTATTAAAGCAGATGTTGTTGAATATCAAACCTTGCTTGAATGCGGTAACTATACCAAAGCAAAGGAAATGGGTAAGGTGCGCTCTGAGGGCAAGGAATACGTTATGAAGGATGGCGACGTAGTTCTATTTAAGTTTAACGTATAAATAGGCGTATAAGTCGATTAACTCAACTTTTATGGTTTAATATGGTGTTTTTAAAGAAAAAGCACCTAAAAATAGGCGTTTTTGGTGGTTAATCGCGCTATAGGCTAACTTCTTGGTAAAAAATCAAGCAAAAATAACGATATTTTCATGGCAGTAAGTTTTTTACTGCCTTGCAATTTTTAGAGGGTAAAAATGCAAGTAAATGCAAAACGAAGGTTTAAATCTAACAGAGAAATAGATATGACGGAGGGTGCGTTACTACCAAAGATACTAGCCTTCGCTCTTCCGCTTATGGCAACGGGTGTTTTACAGCTTTTGTTCAACGCGGCAGATATGATCGTGGTTGGAAGATTCGTTAGCGATACGGCGCTTGCGGCGGTTGGCTCAACCAGTAACGTAGTAAACCTTTTAGTAAATTTATTTATGGGGCTTTCTGTTGGCGCTGGTGTTTTAATGGCTAAGCATTACGGCGCTAAAAAGGAAGTGGACGCACAAGAATTAGTACATACGGCAATGCCGTTGAGTTTGATATTGGGAATAGCAGTTTTAATATTAGGCTCTACCTTGGCGACACCTATATTGGTGTTATTAAAGACGCCTGAAGAGTGCTTGGGTATGGCTAGCACCTATCTTAAGATTTACTTTTTTGGAACGCCTTTCTTAATGATATATAACTTTGGCGCTTCTATCTTTAGGGCGGTTGGCGATACCGTTCGCCCCTTGATTTATTTAACGATAGGCGGTGTGCTTAACGTTATAGTTAACTTAGTAAGCGTGCTCGTTTTGGGTATGCAGGTAGAAGGCGTAGCGTACGCAACGGTAACCTCACAGCTCGTTTCCTGTGTTTTAGTTCTTAGGGCAATGTTTAAGGAAAAGGGCTTTGCTCGCTATGAGCTTAAAAAATCAAAAATAAGAAAAAAGCCACTTTTAGGAATTTTGCGTTTAGGAATCCCTTCGGGTATTCAAAGCTCCCTCTTTTCAATTTCAAACTCCTTAATTCAGTCAACCGTTAACTCCTTTGGTAAAACGGTGCTTGCAGCAAACACCGCGTCACAGGGGTTAGAGGGATTTGTGTTTATAGTAATGAACGCAATAAGCACTACGGCGGCAACTGCGGTGGGACAAAATTACGGTGCGGGTAACGTTAAAAGGATTAAGTCTTCAATTGTTAAGTGCTTGGTTTGTAGCGGTGTAATGTCGCTTGGCGTTAGCGGTTTTATATATTTATTAAGAACGCCTTTGCTTTCCCTTTACACTACGAATATGGAAGCGGTTGCTATTGCAAGCGAAAGAATGGCAATTATCTTGGGAACGTATTTCTTCTTTGGGTTAATGGACGTTTTAAGTCAGTCTATGAGGGGCTTGGGCTTCTCTATAACGCCAATGCTTATAGTTCTATTCGGTACTTGCGTATTTAGGGTTGCTTGGATTTATTTAGTGTTCCCGTTAAATCCCGTATATTTAAGCGTTATTTGGTCTTACGCGGCAAGCTGGATATTAACCTTAGTGATAAGCATAGTGGTATTTTTATTCCTGTATAAAAGACGCACTAAACAAATGCTGTTGGCTTTGGAACGCAACTAAATAAACGAATTAAACCCGAAAGAGAAAATCTTTTGGGTTTTTGTTTAAAGTAATTTTATTCCTTAAAAAAATCAACTATTGTTTGCGACGTCGCCATTTGTTTAAAAATTAAAAGCGTAAGGAACGTTAAGGGGGGTGGTTATTTATATTGTGTTAAAAAATATTAAACTACTACAAATTGTGGTTGAATTTTACTAAAAACACAAGATAAATGTTTTTTTGAAGAAATTTAATTTTTTAATTATTAAATGACACACACGGCGAAGTTGTAATTTTTAATTTTTTTGCATATATTTTATACGAAA
Organism: Christensenellaceae bacterium; assembly: GCA_045535775.1. Classification (GTDB taxonomy): domain Bacteria; phylum Bacillota; class Clostridia; order Christensenellales; family Borkfalkiaceae; genus HGM11416. The sequence continues at coordinate 10,860 of JAZSMG010000022.1, forward strand.
AAGGTTAGTGAAGTTGACTTTTTTCTATATAATATATATAATAAAGTCGCGCGCGAAAAAAGATTTAAAATTTTTTTAAAAAAATTGAAAAATGGCGTTAAAACGTTTGACTAAGTTGACGGAATATGTTATCCTATGTAGGCTGTGTAATTTGGGTTGAGATGAAAAGTTACTTAATCCTTGTTTTTTTGCGGACTCCGGAACTCCGCAAGGGATAAAAGAGGAAGATAATTTTCATTGACAATTGTAGGGATACGATCCCTGCGACTAACCGACCCTTGGGTAGTAATATCATCTGCTTTAAACACACAGCGCAGATGATTTTTTTATTGCCTTAGGTCGACACACACGGCAAAGTTGTAAAATCCGTATTAAAAAAATCCAAAAAGCCATTGAATACGGGTAAAAGTTAGTATAAAATCGGAGGTTTTAAAATGGCAGGACAGAAAATCAGAATCAAACTTGCAGCTTACGACCATGAAATGGTTGATCAGGCTACTCAAAGAATCGTTGAAACGATGAAGAAGGCTGGCGCAAAGATCAGCGGACCTATTCCTCTACCCACAGAAAAGGAAATAGTTACCATCATCCGTTCACCGCACAAATACAAAGATAGCCGCGAACAGTTTGAAATCAGAACTCACAAGAGACTAATTGATATTTATTCAACCAATGCAAAGATTTTGGATAGCATCCATCTTCCCGCTGGTGTTGACGTAAAAATAAAGCTCTAAGAGCAAAATCACAGGAGGTAGAACTTTATCTATGAATAAAGCAATCGTAGGAAAGAAGTTAGGCATGACGCAAGTCTTTTCCGCAGACGGAAAAGTAACTCCAGTCACTGTCGTTTTAGCAGGTCCTTGCCCCGTAGTTCAAATTAAGACGGTGGAAAGAGACGGTTACTCAGCAGTTAAGGTAGGCTTTGATAAAATCAGAGAAAGCTTACTAACCAAGCCCGAATTAGGTCAGTTTAAGAAAGCAGGTGTTGAACCTTGCAGACACTTAAAGGAATTCAGACTTGATAGCGTTGCTGAATACGAAGTAGGAAAGGCAATTACCGTTGAAGTGTTTAAAGAAGGCGACAAGGTAGACGTAGTTGGTATGACTAAAGGTCACGGTTTCAGTGGTGTAATCAAACGTTGGAATCAACACAGATTAAAAGAAACCCACGGTGTTGGCCCTGTTCACAGAGAAGTAGGTTCAATGGGTAGTATCAGTGATCCTTCAAGAGTATTTAAGAACAAACACCTTCCCGGTCACTACGGTCACGAACAAGTAACTATTCAAAATCTTGAAGTAGTTAGAGTTGATGCAGCTCGTGGCGTATTACTCATCAAAGGTGCAATCCCCGGTCCTAAGGGCGGCGTTGTTTGCATTAGCGATAGCGTGAAAGCGTAAGGAGAGTGAATTAGAATGGCAAGTTTAAAATTATACAATATGCAAGCTAAGGAAGTTGGTTCAATCGAAGTAAACGAAGAACTCTTCCAAATGGAATATAAAGAAGCTTTAATTCACCAAGCTGTTGTAACCCGTCTTGCAAATGAAAGACAGGGCACCAAGAGCTCTCTTACCAGATCAGAAGTAAGAGGCGGTGGTAAGAAGCCTTACCGTCAAAAAGGTACCGGTAATGCTCGTCAAGGTTCAACCAGAGCTCCTCAATGGATTAAGGGTGGCGTAGTATTCGCTCCTAAGTCAAGAGATTTCTCTAAGAAGATGAACGTAACTGCAAAGAGAACCGCTATGTTCTCTGCTCTTTCTAAAAAGGTTGCAGACGGCGAATTCTTCGTTATCGATGAAGTTGCAGTAGCTAACGGTAAGACCAAAGAAATGGTAGCATTCTTAAAGGCATTCGGCTTTGAAAAGACTGTACTATTAGTAATGTGCAATTCTGATGAAAAGGTTATCAGAGCTGCAAGTAACATTGAAAAGCTTCACACCCTTCCCGTTGAACAACTTAACACTTACGACGTTGTTAAAAACGCAGTAGTTGTTCTTGCAAAGGGTTCTGTTGAAAAACTACAGGAGGTTTACGGAGAATAATGGAAGCAAGAGATATTATAATCAGCCCTATTCTAACTGAAAAGAGCTACCAGGATATCGCAAACAAGAAGTACGTATTCCGCGTAGCAAAGGCTGCTAACAAGACTGAAATCAAGCTTGCAATCGAAAGCATTTTTGAAGTAAGCGTTGAATCCGTTCACACCGTTAACTGCCGTGGTAAGAAAAAGAGAATGGGTAGATACGAAGGATATACCCCCGCTTATAAGAAAGCAATCGTTCAACTTAAAGAAGATAGCAAGGCTATCGCCTTCTTTGAGTCATTGTCCTAAGTAGGAGGAAGATAAGAAATGGCTATTAAGAGATATAAACCTACTTCAGCTGCTCGCCGTTTTATGTCAGTAAGCAGTTTTGAAGAAATCACCTGCACAAAGCCCGAAAGATCACTTTTAGAGGTTAAGAATCACACAGGTGGTAGAAATGCTAACGGTAGAATTACCGTAAGACATCACGGTGGTGGTAACAGAAATAAATACCGTATTATCGACTTCAAGAGAAATAAAGACGGTATCCCCGCTATCGTAAAGACTATCGAATACGATCCCAACAGAACTGCTAACATCGCACTTTTACAATACGTAGACGGCGAAAAGAGATACATTCTTGCTCCTATCGGTTTAACCGTAGGCGACAAGGTGTTAAGCGGTGAGGGTGCAGATATTAAAGCAGGTAATGCTTTAAAGATCGAAAACATCCCCGTTGGTACTATGATTCACAATATCGAGCTTCAACCCGGTAAGGGTGGCCAAATTGCAAGAGCTGCCGGTATGAGCGCACAGCTAATGGCTAAAGAAGGCATTTACGCTCAAGTTAAGATGCCCAGTGGCGAAATGAGACTTATAAGCCTTAAGTGTAAGGCAACTATCGGTCAGGTAGGTAACCTTGATAACGAAATCA
>JAZSMG010000130.1:0-4373 GCA_045535775.1 Christensenellaceae bacterium
ATTATACTACTTACGAAGAAATCCCTGCCTTAGGTCACACCGAAGGTACGGTTGTAGTTGAAAACAACGTAGCGCCCGATTGTGTAAACGCTGGCTCTTACGATAACGTTGTTTACTGTACCGTTTGTGGTGAAGAGTTAAGCAGAAAAACTGTTACGGTTGATGCTTTAGGTCATACATACCAAGAAGTAGATAATTACTATTACGAAGATAAATTATATCACGTAACTCAAGAATGTAAATACTGTGATGCAAACGAAAAAACCGTTGTAGAAAAAGGAAGTTTAGTTGAAATTAAAAAGGCTTCAGATGTTGCCGAAGTTCTAAATGCAGGTTGCAATGTTAAGCTTGTAAATGATTTAATTCTTGAAGAAATAATTGTTGTTGAAGGCGATGTTGAGGTAACTCTTGACTTAAACGGCAAAACCGTAACCGCTGATTGGGCAAGTGAAGGAACGGTTGAATGCTTGCTTGTTAAAAACGGCGCGTTGGTTACCGTAACCGGTAACGGTAAAATGGTTAGCGGTAACCAAGCGGCAACAAATAGCGTAATCTCTGCATTAGGTGGTCACGTAATCATTGAAAGCGGTGAATTTGTTTCTATGTCTTACGGAACTGTTATCTTTGCAAAGGATTACGAAGGCAAGAATGGTATTATTAAAGTTCTTGGCGGAAGATTTGAAGCAAAAGAAAAATTTGAAGGCAAATATTACGTTTTAGATATTGATGAAAGATACCCCGAATTACTTGGCGAAATCATTGTTACGGGTGGCGAGTTTGTAAACTGGAACCCCGCAAACCACTCTAACGATGGCGAGTCTAATAGCAACAAGCTTGCAAGCGATTATCACGCAGTTAAATTAAACGATGCATACGTTGTTGGTGCTCACGTTTCCGGTGTTGCAGTTAAAGAAAACAACGTAGATCCCGATTGTGAAAAGGCAGGCTCTTACGATAACGTTATTTACTGTACCGTTTGCAACGAAGAACTAAGCAGAACAAACGTTACCGTTGACGCATTAGGTCACACTGAAGTTGTTGATGCGGCCGTTGCACCTGACTGTGTAAATACCGGTTTAACGGAAGGCTCTCACTGTTCGGTTTGTGAAGAGGTAATAGTAGCACAAGAGGTTGTTGACGCATTAGGTCATAAGCCTGGCGCGGAAGCAACTTGTACCACCGCTCAAACCTGTACCGTATGTGGAACAGAACTTGTACCTAAAAAAGGACATAGTTATAATGAAGGCGAAATAACAACACAGCCCACTTGTGCAGTGCTCGGTATTAAGACTTTCACTTGTAATGATTGTGGTGAAACTAAAACTGAAGAACTTGCTTTATTAGAGCATATTTGGTCAAATTGTCATTGTATAGAATGTGGAAAAGGTCAAACTATTACGGCAAGTAAGTCTATAGCAAGCCTTATTACTGAATACGGTTGGACAGGTTCAACTACTAAACAAACCTTTAAGTTAGATGATAATGTAACTGTAAAGATTAACGGTGGTATTAACACTGGTAAGGCATATAATGGTGATCACATCAGAATTTATGCAACCGATAACCCTGCTGGTACTATTACCATTAGCGTTCCTGAAGGATTTGAACTTGTTTCTGTTAAGGTAAGCGCTCAAACTGGTACTTACGCATTCTTATACGTAGATGGTAAATCTACTGATATTTCTAACGTTAATACTCCTGTAAGCGGTTCTTCTGTTCTTCTTAACTCAGTTAGAAACGGTGAAGACGGTAAGCAAGTTCGCGTTACCGCTTTAGAAGTTGTTTATAAAGCACCTGATTGCGACCATGAATGGCAAGATGCGACTTGTATAGAGCCCATTACTTGCGCTAAATGTTCTTGTGTAAAAGGTAATGCTCTTGGACACTCTTATAGTGCAGTAGTAACTGATCCTACTTGTACGGAAGATGGTTACACCACTTACACTTGCGCTTGTGGTGATAGCTACGTTGATGATATTGTGACTGCTACCGGTCATAGTTTTGGTGAATGGATGCAAACCATAGCTCCTGAATGTGAAGTTAAAGGAGAAGAGCGTAGGGATTGTAAGAATTGTGATCACTATGAAACTCAAGAAATAGCAGCGCTTGAACATATAGACGTTAGCCCAGAGGATTACGTTTGTGATAGATGTGAGGCTAAACTTTGCACAAACCATGTGGTGGTTATAGATAAAGCAGTTGCACCTGACTGTGTAAACACCGGTTTAACGGAAGGTTCTCATTGTGACGTTTGCGGTGAAGTATTAGTTGAGCAAGAAGTTGTTGATGCTCTTGGTCACTCTTATAATGCAGTAGTAACTGCTCCTACTTGTACGGATGGGGGCTTTACCACCTATACCTGTACCGTTTGCGATGATAACTATACTGATAGTGAAACTGATGCTTTAGGTCATGATTTCACCGTTGCAGTTGAAGGGTATAATGCATTTGCATGTGGTCGTGATGGATGTGAAGTAAGAACTATTATTGAAAATAAAGAAGAAATCGCAACTCTTAATGTTAATAATGCCGAAAATAGAACTTCTTTCTCTACTTCTCAACAAGTGTGGGAACAAAATGGTATTAAGCTTATTAACAATAAGTCTAGTTCAACTAGTAACGTAGCTGATTATACACCCCCAAGATTTTATGCAAGCAGTGCTATTACAATTCAAGCACCTGGTAATATTACGAAAATTGTTTTTGTTTGTAATAGTAATTCATATGCTACAGCGTTAAAGAATTCTATTGGAAATAATGCAGTTGTATCAAATACTAATGTAACAGTTACATTAGGTGGAGATTCTGCGGAATTTAATGTTGCAAAACTAACAGCACAGGTAAGAATGGGTGCATCTATAACCGTAACCTACCTTAAGGAAAGTAGAAGTATATGCGAACATACGGCATGGAAAGATGCAACTTGTACTATTCCTGCAACCTGTACTGCTTGCGGTTTAACAAAAGGAAGCACGGCAGAACATACTTACAATGCAGTAGTAACCGCTCCTACTTGTACGGAAGCTGGTTATACTACGTATACTTGTTCAACCTGCGGTAACAGTTACGTTAAAGATAACGTAGAAGCGACCGGTCATACGGAAGTTATAGATAGTGCAGTAGAGCCTACTTGTACAGAAGTTGGTAAAACCGAAGGAAAGCATTGTTCAGTATGCAATACTGTAACAGTTGCGCAAGAAGAAATTCCTGCAACTGGTGAACATACTTACGTAAATGGCGCTTGTTCAGTTTGTGGCGCAAGCGCAGGTCACGTTCATAGTTATAGCACAGAGGTTACAGAGCCTACCTGTACAGTAAACGGTTATACTACTTATACTTGTGCTTGTGGTGATAGTTACACGGATGATGAAGTAGTTGCTCCTGGTCACACTGAAGTTGTAGATGAAGCAGTTTCTGCAACTTGTGTAGCTACAGGTTTAACCGAAGGTAAGCATTGCTCAGTTTGTAATACTGTAATAGTTGCTCAAGAAGAAGTTCCTGCAACCGGCGAGCATACTTACGAAAATGGTTCTTGTTCAGTTTGTGGCGAAGAAAAGCCTGCAACTTGGGTAAAGGCTGGTTCAATAGCTGTTGGTGACGTAGTAACTCTTGTTTACGAAGGTAAAACAATGGAAATCAGTGCTATTTCAACAACAAATACAAAATATGGCATAGGTACAGCATACACTGGCGCACCTACCGGCGTTTATCAATTAACCGTAGTTGCTGGCTCAACTAGTGGAACTTATGCATTTGAGACAATTGATGGAAAGTATTTAAGTTGGAGTTCAGGAAACTCTCTTAACGTAAGTACAACGGTAAATGCTAATTCTTCTTGGAAAGTAAGTTTTAATGGTGGTAATGTAATTATTGTCAACGCAAGCAATAGCTCAAGAAAATTACAATGGAATGCAAGCTCTCCAAGATTTGCTTGTTATGAAAGTAGTCAAACAGCAATTCAAATGTATAAAAAACAGGCGTAGATAGGTAATACCTAAACCTTCGTTATAAGTAAAGCGAATAACAAGGTAGCCAGTAGTAATCAAATAAGAATAGCTTCAATTAGCGTAACTTATATTGGTTAATAAAAACGCATAAAAACAAAAAAGCAGGCGCTTAAAAAACGCTTGCTTTTTTTATGCTTCTTTTTAGGTCGTTCTGTTTTTCCGTCATTCTGAGCGGAATGAAATGCAGTCGAAGAATCTCATTCCCGCTTGTCACTCTGGAACGAGCGAAGCGAAGTGATAGAGTCTCAAAAATAAAACCGTTACTTTAGCGCAAGAGATTCTATCGTTTTCTTACAAAAACTCCAGAATGACAGGTATTTGTTTTTGTCACTCTGGAACGAGCAAAGCGAAGTGATAGAGTCTAAC
>JAZSMG010000108.1:0-8699 GCA_045535775.1 Christensenellaceae bacterium
GCTTACTTAGCGCGTTAGGCTTAAAAAGAAAGCCCGAAATTGAGGATTTACAGTTGTTTAACAAGTGGAAATCTCAACTTGGATATGAACAAAAGGTGCTTTTATTTATAGCTAAAAAGTGTAAGCGCAAAAACGTTAACGCACTTGACGATTTTATTTTAGAGCTATATTCAAACAAGCTTTTTTCAGAAAAGGAAATTGACGAATACTTAAAGCGCCGTGAAGAATACAGAGATATTGCCGTTAAGGTTTGCAAAGCGCTTTCCGTTTACGTTGAGGTTATTGACCCTGTTGTGGAAACTTATATTTTACCTTGGACCGCCAAGGGATACGACGGTGATACCCTTGAATTCTTGGCTAACTGGTGCTTTAGAAAAAACAGGCGCAGTCTTAACCTTTTAAACGAACAAATTGACGCCCTTTACGATAAGGGCCTAATTACCCTTTCCAGTATTGCAGAATACGTTAAGGGAATGGCTAAGCAGGATGAATTCATTAAAGAGGTCTTAACCGAATGCAATATTGACCGCAGACCCAACGATAGCGATCGCCAAATTTTTACAGCTTGGTACAGTTGGGGATTTTCTGCAGAGATGATTAAGGAAGCCTGCGTGTTTAGCAAGGATAAAATTCGCCCACTGGTTTATATGAACGCACTTCTTTCCGATTGGAAATCTAAAGGCGTGTTTACCAAGGATAAAATTCCTCAGTCACAAGCACCTACGTCGGCAAAGCCTGCTTCAAGCACCTTCCACTTTGCAAACGAACGCACCTATACCAAGGAGGAACTCGACGCATTACTTGATAGCGTTGACGATATTAAATTTTAATTATGATAAACGATAATTTAATTATGACCGCCCTTACCAAGCTTTACGATAAAAAGCGTATGGATGCGGAAAATAGGGCGTATGAAATTAACGCATCTTTAGAAAGAGATGAGGTTTGGCAAGAAAACCGCTACAAATTAAAAAATCTTCGTTTAGAGCTTGCAAGAGCTAAATTTGACGAAAATTTTGATAACGTACCCGGTTTAGAAGAGCAAATTGCCATTTTACTTAAAGAAAGAAGGAATATTTTAACAAGCAAGGGGCTTACCGAAAATATGCTTAAGGTAAACTACTCTTGCCCCATTTGTTTAGATACAGGCTACGTTGAAGGGGGCGGACTTTGCAAGTGCTTTTTTGCCAATTTAATGGCTGTTAGTGAGCAAATTTTAAACGTTCAAACACCCCTTTTACCCACTTTTGAAGAGTATAAGGCGGAAGGGGCTAAGGGCGAAAAAATAAAAAATTTATTCTTAGATTACGTTAATAAGTTTCCCCCTGAAAAGATCAAAAACTTACTGCTTACCGGTAAGCCGGGAACGGGAAAAAGCTTTTCTGCCGGATGTATAGCAAGCGCACTTATTAGCAATAATCATACCGTTCTTTACCTTAGTGCGGTTAAATTAAACGATATATTTTTGCGCTACCACACCTCTTCTATAAGCGATAAGCAGGCTATATTTTCCCTTTTAAGCTCTTGCGATTTATTGGTGATTGACGATTTGGGTACGGAACCCCTTTTAAAGAACGTTACCGCTGAATATATTACTGCAATAATATCTGAAAGGTTAAATTTGGGTACCCCCTTTATTATTACCACTAACCTATCTTTAGAAGAAATTAAACTTCGCTATTCCGAAAGACTTTCTAGCCGTATTTTGGGAAGTGAAACTGCAAGAATACCCTTTGACGGGAAGGATTTAAGAATAAAAAAATAGCCCTAACGGCTATATTATTTAAGAAATTTATTTGGAAGGAAAAATAATGACACCTCTTGTTTTAAGCTTATTGATTATTTGCGCTATCGTATCAACTGTTTTTACAATTGTTTCCTTTAAAAAAACACTTCTTAACTTATACCTAAAAACTATTGCAAGCACCTTATTCGTTTTGCTTGGTATTGCAAGTTTATTTCATACCGCAAACGAACTACTTATTAAAGAATTATTAAACAAAAGTATCGTTAACGAGCTTATAGGCGGGTTTTTGATACTTACGGCTTTGATATTTTGCTTGATTGGCGATATAATTTTGGGTATGCCAAGAATTAGCGAATTAAAGCGCGATAGATTGCCGGTTATAGTTGGCGGTGCCTGCTGGTTCTTCATTGGTCATGCAATTTATTGCGTTGCACTTGCTTGCCTTTTTAAAACCTCTTTATGGGTTATTGCTATTATAATTCCTCTTTCACTCTTCTACACCTTTGCAAACAAGTTATTCGGCAAATTAGATTACAAAAAATTAACCGTTGGCGTTTTCTTATATTCTTTAGTGGAAAGCCTTTCTCTTGCGCTTTGCATATTAGCGCTTATTAACCAGTTTTCTGTTAGCGCATTACTTTTAACTATCGGTTTTACTCTTTTCTATTTTTCAGATATGGTTCTTATGCATAATTACTTTGGCGAAAAGAAAAGAATAGTTAGTATTTTATGCCATGCAAGTTACTACCCTGCACAAATTCTAATTGCGCTTTCAATTTTCTTTATAGCTTTAATTTAAACACTGCTTAAAACATCTTAAAAAGTAAAAAAGTGTGGATATATGTCGATTATCCACACTTTTATTATACTATTTTTCAAAAAACGAACGAAGATTTAAGCCGTCTTTAAAGTCATAAATTTTATCTAATGCGTTGCTTAATCTACCAATTGTAACGCCGTAAAATAAGGCACAGAACAAAGTTCCCCAACCTATTACTCCAAACTCCTTAAAGCCAAAAAATATTACCGAAAGAACAACGGAAAGTATAAGACTTGAAATATCGTATACAGTTTTAACCTTAGCAATAGCAAATCCACGCGATAAGGATATTTCCTTAACGAAAAGCTCGTAAGCTGCCGGGGGAAGGTAGGTTTTAAAGAAGAATGATATCCCCATTACGCAACTTACAAATCCACAGGCAAAACAAGCAAGCCTTACCCAAATATTATGAGATAAGGGAATAAAGCCCGTTACCCACATAAATAAGTCCAATAACAAGCCGTAAATGACGGTCGTTACAAACGACAATAAAAATGAACGCTTGAATTTTCTTACTGTTATTGCAAGAATAACAAGCAATAACGCCTGCATACAGTATTCTGCAATACCAAAGCTAAAAAATGGAAGGTACGGTGATATTTTTAAGTGAAGTAAATAGGCGGGAGCAACAACCATAGCCATGCCAAAATCAGCCTTAGCCAAAAGTGCCGTGCCTAAGGATAGAGCTAAAATTCCCACAGCATATGCCCATTCTGTGTAAAAGGTTTTTTTCATAATTTAATCCGTAATCAGTTTATGCCTTTTAATAAATAATATAAAATCTAATTTTGTAAAGGCTATTATAACACAATACTGCCTATTTGTAAAGTGTTTTTTTATTATGCCACGGCTAACGTTTGATAAAAGAATAGCGAGCAATTGTAAAACTGCCCGCTATTTTTTTTACGTTATTTATTACTTATTTCTTCTTTTTTTTATAAATACTATTCCAGAAAGAGCAATAAATATTAAACCAAGTCCGCCACCGCTAACCGAGCCATTACAACCAACCTTAAATTCTGCGCCATTTTGTTTAAAGCTTTCTTCTACGGTATGACCACAGTTAGAACATACTTTAACTCTTATACCCTCTTCATTGTGAGTAGCAGGTTTAACTACTTCCCAATCACCGTAAAGGTGTTCAACTGTTTCACTTGAAGTTAATCCACAACCGTTTTTACAGGTACCAGGCTGTGCACAAGTAGATTCAGACATATCGTGACCTAACGCCTCAATAACTTCTTGTGCTATTATAATCGCGTTACATACTGAACAATGCTTACCTTCTGTTAACCCGCTTTCTGTACAGGTAGGCGCTACTGCACTGTCTACCACTTCGGTATGAGGTAGTTTTTCAATAACAACTGTTTCTCTAGCTAATTCTTTATCACAAACCGAACAGTAAACAACGTTATCGTAAGAGCCTGCGCTTTCGCAAGTAGCTTCTACTCTGTTTTCTACAACAGTTTCGCCTGCGGTATGACCTCAAGCATCAATAATAATTGTATTTCTGCTTATTTCTTTATCACAAACTGAGCAGTAAACAACGTTATCGTAAGAGCCTGCACTTTCGCAAGTAGGTTCTACTCTGTTTTCTACAACAGTTTCGCCTGCAGTATGACCTAAAGCATCTATTTCTTGAGCAATCTTATCACCGCAATGAGCACACTCAATATATCCTTCACCCTTTGCCGTGCAGGTTGCTGGAGTTACGGTTATAAGAGAGCCGTATGCGTGAAGTTCATCTCTGTTTTGGGGAATATATTCAACGATAAACTGTTCGCCCTTTGCATTTGTGTATGCAACCTGTAGCATATCCGTACACTTTTCAGGGGTATTTAATACCACTGCTTCAGTTGTGGAAATACCGCATTCGTAAACGTAGAACTGAGTTTCTAAATCAGAAGGAGCACGGCCGGCAAGATGCCAGAAATCACTGCTATCGCTAAATCCTTCAAAGGTTGCTTTTTCGCCCGTGGGCTTGAATGCAAACGCCATTCTTACAAAATCACCGCTATTTGCAGTTGCTAAAGCTGAAACGGGAATAAATAATTCTATTTTAGTGTTCCATAATTGCGCGCTTTCATCATAGGATTGCGCAAGGTAAGTATTTTTACCGAATAAACCCTTTCCACCCGCTGCGCCTGCACAGGTTACGTAATAACGGTTAGAGCCAATATAGAATTCAAAGTTCGTGTTATTATACCAAGTGTAGTTATTATCCGGGTGAGGATTGGTTTTATGCCTAGCGTCTATACCAACGTAAATACCGCTATTAACAACGTAGCTAGCATATAAGGTGTAACCAACAGAACCGTCCGTTGAATAACATTCTATATTATGAGCCTTTGCTTCAGTATTGAAGTCATCAAAGTTGCCGTCTAGCTGTATGCCGTTAACCGTTCTAGCGGTTGAGTATGAAACTAAACCAAACGCGGTAACAAAATACTGTTCTACACTTTCGCTTGCGTGACGGCGAGTGGGATACCACCAATCGTAACCGCTTGTCATATTGTGATATTTAATGTTATCGCCGGGGGTTTTCCAAGCAAAGCCAATATTTAACTCGCCGGAAAGGGCGTTTGTGGGAAGCTTTTCCATGGGGATAAAGCCCTCTGCATAAGATAACCAAACACTTTCACCCTCTTCATTGCGAACGGTAACTATTTTGCCCTGAACGGCTTCATGAGTTAGGGGTGCGTAAGCGCTAATCCATAATCTGCAAGAATCACCGTTTACAAAGAATTCAAAGTTGGTTGTATTAAACCATTCGCTTGCGGCGGTAATTAGGCTGTCGTGCTCTGCACGCGCACCTACGTATAAGCCTTCATCTGTTAAGTAAGCATAATAGGTAACCTGCTTATGAGCGGTATCGTCAAGCCCGACCATAGTTCTGCCCGTTTTTAAAATTTCGCTTGACCAATCGCTTAAATCACCGTCTATTGAACTTTCTTCAACAGTGCTTACGTTTAAAGAAATATTTGCTATTCTATTTTGCGTTATAACCTTAAGATTTTTTTCATAATCCCCGGCTATAAGTTCGTAAACGGCTACTTTAGCACCAAAATAGTCAGATGCTTTTATTAAAATATATTCGCCGTTTTCTTCCACTATTGCATAATCTTCTGCATCGCTTAAGGTTAATGCAATAGCATCATCTTTATAAAGAGCAACCATCCAAGAATTTAGTAAATGATCGTAATAGCTTCTGTGAATATCAGAGGTTAAGTATACCTCACTTTGACCTTCTTCAAATACCGCACCTAAAGAAATTACGGTGTTGCCATTTATAACGCATTCGTTAGAAAGTTCTAACGCAAGAACGTGAATGAATAAAGAACCGTTTTCAAGGTATATTACGCTTAATTCTTCGCCGAATACGGTAATAGTATCGGTTAAAGCAAACTCTTTTAATAATTTTACTTTAGTTATAGAGCTTACGTTATTTGCAACCTTAACGTACGCGCTTGCGCTACCTACAAACAATAGTTGTTTTGCCTGCTCTGCGCCAGACTGAATTTCACTTGCGGAAATAGCCTCTATTCCTTGAACTTCTGCAACCTGATAATTTGCAGTAAAGGTTAGATTTTGAGTTGCAGTCATACCTTCCGTATAGCCATTCCAACCGCTAAAGGTATATTCGTTAACGCCGTCTGAATAATTTGCGGGCGCATTGGGAAGTTCTATTACCTCGCCAGCCTTTACCGCTTTATCAGAGATTATATTACCTCTTCCGTCAGTAAAGGTTACACGATATTCTTGCTCCCAATCAAGTTCTATTTCAAATTGGTTACAGCTTAGATAATACTGACCTCTTTCAATTGAATAACTATTAACCTGAAGAGTGTTACTACCGTCTGTAAAGCCTAAAAGACCAACCATATTTAGACCGCCGTAATGACGCTCTATTTGTGAATTATCAAAGAGTAATGAGTTAACTACGTTGCCGTTAATGCCCGTCTTTTGAAGTCTTAAAACCTTATGAGTGTTCATATGACCACATAATACCAACTGTACGTTACTATGTTGAGAAATTAAAGTTTCCCATAACGCAACTGCAGTCATACCGTCATCTGTTTTATAATTAGTAGGACATCCAGATTCACCCGGAAGCATAAGCTCGCCGAAGTTCGCATCCATATATGCGTGATTTACTATTATCACTTTGTGATTAGGATGAGCGGCTATAACCTCGTTAGCCCATTCGGCAACGGCCGGTCTAACGGCAAGCTCTAAGCCCATAAACATATAATCACTGCCGTTTATATTCATTAGATAATAGTAGTTATCCATTCTACCTTCTTCATACGCACCGCCAAAGCAGTCTAGCTTAGAATATTTTGCATATGGGAAGTATTCATTCCAAAGTACGGTATCTCTGCCGTAACTGGGGTAATCGTGGTTACCCATTAAAGGCATAAAAGGAACTACGCCGTCGATTATAGCTGAGGCTTCTGAAATAACTGCCATTTGTTCAGGAGTACAGGTATTAACCATATCGCCAACCGATAATACAAGTTTAATGTTTAAACGCTCAGCGTTATCACGAATCCATTCAAAGTATTCGATCATGTTGATTTCGAAGCCTTCTACTATAAACTGAATATCGGGTAAAACTGCTATTCTCCAATCAGCATCGCCAATAACGTAATCATCAAGCCATACTTCGTAGAAATTTGCAACAACTTCTTCAGTAGTTCCAACCGTAACCTTATCGACAAAGCCAATTGAACAAGGAAGGAAGTCGTGAATCAATCCGCTTTCATCACCCACTAAAGGTAAGCGAATAGAGCTAACCTCACTATCTGATAAAACGCGATTCCACATTCTTATTTCTGCAATTTCACCAACGAATAAATCTTCCGTTTCCCTATAAGTTCCTATTTGTAAAAATCTTTCGCTATAAAATACGCCCGTTTTAGCATATTCTTCTTTCATAGCGCTGTTAAGAGCGTAGGTTTGAGCACATTTATCTACTAAATTGCCGTTCGTATAAACTGACAGATCAACGGTTAGCATACCTGTAACGGCATTATAATCTCTACGAATAACTGCTTTATGCCACTCTCCGTCCGCATAAGAATTTTTGCTTGTTAATGAAAAGTCAGTATATCCACCGCCGTTGTTTTCTTTAAAAGATAAGCGACCGTCCGCTAATAAATTAAGAATAAAGCAATTGTTGTTTTCAACACCTCTTGAATTAGTCATTAAGGTTTGTTGCTTTAATTCGCTACTCTTAAACCAAATTTCAGTAGTAGTGGGGATTTCAGTAAGAGGTCTGCTGGTATCTATAGCCTTATCCCCGTCAAACACAGCACTGTCTTCATAAGATTGTTCTTCTTTAGGATATATATCATACACTCTGCCACTTTGAAGATCCGTAACTTTAAAGTCGTAAACCTTCATGGTTGTTCCAGTTCTACTAACCAAACCAACACCACCACTCGTTCCAAGCTTTCCGCTATAAAGAGTAGATATGTCTACGTTATCGAATATCTTTACGTAATCACTATCCGTACCTATAATCTTTGACTCTGCTGTAATATGATTGTTAAGCACCGTTACGCGAAGACTCATTCTTGAGCCATAAGTATATTTAGTGTAATCGCTAATTGTGGGATCAACTGACGTTCCCCAACCGTCACCCGATTTCGTTTCGTGAAAGCTAAAGTAAGTTTTGCTAGTGTTTGCATAGAAGAAACCCTTATACGCACCGTTCACACGGAAACAAAGACCTGCCCAGTTTTTGTTAAATTCAAATTCCGATTCCATAACGTAATCGGTAAAGTTAACGTTAGTAATACCGTAAACTGTGGGGTTTGCAGTAGGCGCTAAAGTAGTTACTCCGTTTGCTTGAGTGGGGGTAACCGTTCCGCGAATAACACCCCAAGTTGCATTTTCTTCGGTGGGTAAATAGTAAGTTGTTCCCGTTATGCTATCCGTAACTTTAAAGTCGTAAACCTTCATGGTTGTGCTAGTTCTACTAACCAAACCAACACCACCACTCGTTCCAAGCTTTCCGCTATAAAGAGTAGATATATCTACGTTATCGAATATCTTTACGTAATCACTATCCGTACCTATAATCTTTGACTCTGCTGTAATATGATTGTTAAGCACCGTTACGCGAAG
>JAZSMG010000014.1:0-12678 GCA_045535775.1 Christensenellaceae bacterium
CGGTGAATGGAAAGACGTTGTAACTTGCGCAAATAATGCAGAGCTTGTTTCTCATCTTGTAGTAAACGACGGAATAAATAACGATTATTTATTGTTTGATTTAGAAGGCGTTAAGGCTCAAAAAATAAGATTCTATATTTCCGCATCTGCATCAGCTTCAGGAACTACCTTCCAAGAAATTGAATGTAGCGGTTATTTAAACAACAAATAGTAAAAGGAAGCATAAAGCCCGCGGTTTTTCGCGGGCTTTTTACATGCAAAAATTAGTAAATGTGTAATAAAATGCAAAAGTATCTTGACTATAATTAAAAATAATGCTATAATGAGTAAGTGGTAAAATTTTTGCTAAAGTAAGAATTTTAAATTTACTCTTTTCGTGTATTATTTTTTTTGCGCAAAGTGCCGTTAATCGACCTATATGAGGAGATTTTATGTATACCCTAGAGGAAAAAATTGCTTTAATAGAACAGTCTAATTCCTTTTTAGATTTAAATAAAGAAATTATGCCAAAGGCACATAAAGAGGATTATTACTTCGTTTCCTATTCTCATAAAGACTATAAAAAGGTAATGAAGGATATTTTGCTTTTGGAAGATCAAGGTGTAAATATCTGGTACGATTCGGATATGCACATTGGCGAAAATTGGGAAGATATTGCAGAAATGTATATTTCTAAATTCCAATGTAAGGGCATCATTTTTTATCTTTCAGAAAATTCTATTTTATCTAAGGCGTGCAATAAAGAGGTTGAATACGTGCTAGAAAACGGTAAGCAGTTTTTTAGTATAAATATCCCGTTAGAGGGTAGTCAAAACGCAGTTAGCGGATTGCAAATGCTTTTAACCTTGCGTGAGCGTGGGCATGAGGTTTCTGAAGAGCTTATACAAAGCTTCAATAAGGCTTTTTCAGATAAGATGCTTTATCTTTCTTACGGTGATTGCATTCAACGCAAAAAAGAACAAATAGAAAAGCTGGTTGGCGAGGATTCACTTCTTTTTACTTCGGAATATAATCTTAATTGTTACGAGGACGGCGCAAAGCTTTTGGAAAGCCGTGAAAACTCCATTATAAGAATGAATTTTAAGAACAACTACCAAATTAACGACGAAAATAGTAAGGAATTTGGTAAGCTTTTACCCCTTATGCATTTAGATAATTGCGTTTTTGCAAACCATTATAAGCTTCAAGAGGTCACCTTGCCGGAAAAGGTTGACGAAATTGGCGATTATGCCTTCGTTAACTGCTTTAATTTAAAAAAGATTAATTTAGATATTCCCTTACATACGATTTCTGACTTTGCCTTTAGAAGCTGTAAATCTTTAACGGTGGATTTCGTTAACTGCCTATTTATAAAAAAATACGCCTTTTATGAGTGCGATTCTTTAGATGAAATAACTTTAAAATGTAATACTATCGGCAACTTTGCCTTAGCTAACTGCAAGAGCTTGAAAACAGTTAATTTTGCTAAAGAACCCATAGAAATCGGCGCTTATTGCTTTAGTCACAGTAAAAATTTAAGTAAAGTTACCTTTTTAAATAACGAGCCAAACGTTATTTGCACAAAGGAAAACAAGCTGGCTCTATTAGATAATTGCTTTGCAGACACCGCTTTTACGGAAATTACTCTTAAGGGTAAAATTGATTTAAAGAGCGCAAGCGGTTTGTTTGAAGACTGCAAAAGCTTAAAGAAGGTTAGCTTTGAAATTAAAAATTTAAAAACGCTTAAGTCTTACGCTTTTACTCGCTGTGATAATCTAGAAGAAGTAAGCGGGCTAGATTTAGTTAAGGTTTATGAAAATAATTGCTTTTACGCTTGCTTTAATTTAACCAAATTAAACTTGAAAAACGCAACCAAAATTCAAGAGCAGGCTTTTGCGGGCGTGGGGTTTGAAGAATTGATTCTTCCAAATATTACCCATATTGGAACTTATGCATTCCAAGGTATGCAAAACTTAAAAAAGATTGTTATAGGCGAAAAGTTGGAAGAAATTGATGACAGAGTTTTTTATAACTCAAACGGCGTAAAAGAGCTTGAAGTATACGCAACCGACTTTTATTTTGATGAAGATGCGTTTGCCACTTTAGAGCCGGAGGTTATTACCGTTTGTAATTTAGATTTGCTTTATAATCTTGCGGAAAACTGCGGTGATCAGCTTAAAACTATTTACCTTTTAAAAGGTATAGCGAATGAAGAGGATTTGCTTTCTTTACCCTTTGAGCTTATTTTTAAAGAAAGCGATAAAGAAGGCTTTGATTGCTTTACAGTTGGAAACACGAACCCTTATGCAATATATAAAGATGAGCGAATTGGCATCACTTTAAAAAACGGCGAAACGATTTTTACCTTCTGTGATGACGCCGGCTTTGATGAAGAAAAGGGCGAATATTACGTTATTGCAGGTAAAAAATATTACCAGTCACAAATCCAAAGTGTTTTTAAGCTATATAGCCTTTAATCGCGCTATAGGCGGACTTTTTAATAAATAAACATAAAAATTACGGAGAAAATCTTATTATGGATTTAAAAAAATTATTAAGTAAAATGACCTTGCAACAAAAGCTAGCGCAGCTTACACAGGTTAATGCAAACTGTTTAACGGTTGGCGCAAGCGAAGATATTACCGGACCTGAACAAGAGGTTTCTCTTACTAGGGCAGACGTTGCTTCTGCTGGCTCTACCTTAAACTTTGAAAATGCAGCTGAAGGAATAAGGGTGCAAAAGGAACATTTGGAATTAGACCCAAATAAGATTCCCCTTCTTTTTATGCACGACGTTATTCACGGCTATAAAACCATCTATCCCATTCCCTTGGCTCTTGGCGCAAGCTTTGATACCGATACGGTTGAAGAGTGTTGCGCTATGGCTTCTGATGAAATGACGGTTGGTGGCGTTCACGTTACCTTTGCACCTATGGTGGACTTGGTTAGAGATCCGCGTTGGGGTAGATGTATGGAAACCACGGGTGAAGATCCCTATTTAAACTGCGATATGGCGCGCGCTATGGTAAGGGGCTTTCAAAAGAGCGGTAAGGTTGCCGCTTGCGTAAAGCACTTTGCTGCTTACGGGCAGTGTGAAGCGGGGCTTGATTATAGTGCTACCGATATGAGTGAGCGCACCTTAAGGGATTTCTATTTGCCTGCATATAAAGCGGCGGTGGATGAAGGGGTAGAAATGCTTATGACCTCCTTCAATATTTTAAACGGCGTTCCCTCATCAGGTAATAAGTGGCTTGTTAAAAATTTATTGCGTGATGAATGGGGCTACGATAAAATAGTTATTTCAGACTACAACGCCTTCCGTGAAATGAAGCAATTGGGCTTTTGCGAAACGGAAAAAGAATGTGCTTTAAAGGCGATTGAGGCAACTAGCGATATAGAAATGATGTCCCCTTGCTATTTGCAAAATATTCCACAGCTAATTAACGAAGGGGTTGTTTCAGAGACTCAAATTGATGAAGCAGTTATGCGTGTTTTACGCTTAAAGGAAAAGCTAGGACTATTTGAAAATCCGTACCTTTATGCAGACCAAAAAGCGGAAGAAGAAATTTGCCTTTGCGAAAAGCATAGGGATATTGCAAGAAGAGCGGCAGAAAAAAGCGCCGTTTTATTAAAGAACGATAACGTTCTTCCCTTTAACAAAAACACGGTTAAGCGTGTTGCCGTAATAGGACCGTTTGCGGATAGAGTTATGCTTGGTAACTGGCTATGCCACGGCAAGGAAAGTGAGGGTATAAGCGCGTTAACGGGCATTAAAGGCTTATTAAAGAACGCGGAAGTGCTTTATTCAAAGGGCTGTTTAGAAGGTGTAAACGAAAGCGATTGCTCGTTAGTAGAAGAGGCAAAAGCGCTTGCAAAAGAATGTGATGCCGTTATTATTTGCGCGGGCGAAGATTATAAGATGAGTGGCGAAAGTATGTCGCGCGCGGAATTAAGATTAAGTCCCGCTCAAAAAACGCTTATTCGCGAGGTTGGTAAGGTAAACGAAAATACTGCAGTCGTATTATTCAGCGGTCGCGCGCTTGTTCTAACCGATATTATAGATGATATTAACGCTTTAGTTTTAGCATGGCAACCGGGAACGGAAGGCGGTAACGCGATTGCCAACCTATTGTTTGGCGAGGTTAACTTTGGTGCAAAGCTTCCCATGACCTTCCCCAGAAGTGAAGGACAAATCCCCGCATACTACAATTGTTATAGAAGCAGTAGACCGTATGAAGGACCTTACGGCTGTTGGTATATAGATATGCCTAAGGCGCGCTTATTTGAGTTTGGTTACGGTTTAAGCTATACGTGCTTTGAAGTTTCTGCCCCAGAGCTTAGCTCTTTAACTATGAATAGGGGGGATAGTATAGAAGTTAGCGTTAACGTTAAAAACGTTGGTGAAATGGCCGGCGAAACGGTAGTTCAGCTATATATTCGTGATGATTTCGCCTCTTTAGCTCGCCCCAACAGAGAATTAAAGGGATATAAAAAGATTTTCTTAAATGCAGGCGAAGCTCAAAGGGTAATCTTTACTATTAGCGAAGAGCAGTTGAAATTCTGGTCAATAAACAATAAGTTTGAAGCGGAAGAGGGAAGCTTCACTCTTTGGGTAAACGAGAACGGTATCGTTAACGAGACTGACGGTGTAAAATTCCATCTTTTATCTAAAAAGTAAGGCTATAAGTCGATTATCGCGCTTTTTGGATAAAAAACAAGTTGTGTTTTAAGTGTTAAAATTGATAAAATTATAAAAGTTACTACTAATAACGGAGATGGAATTATGAAGGTTTCAACGGAAATAGATTCTTCCGCAATTAAGGTTGGTAAAGAAAAAGCAATAGAATTAATAGCTAAAGCCGGTTTTGATGCTTGGGATTTTTCTATGTTTGATATGTGTAAGTATAATTGGAGCACGCGCGAAGCAGAAGTAGGCGACGGTCCTTTAAGTGGGGCAAGCCGTTTGGCGTATGCAAGAAAGCTAAAGCAAATTGGCTTAGATAACGGTATTGTTTGCAACCAATCCCACGCGCCCTTTCCAACCTCAAACGAGTTAATTCGTTCAATGGCAAAATGGGCTATAGAATGTACTGCAGAGGCAGGTGGAAATATTTGTATTATTCACCCGGATAATGATAAAACCCCGGAAGAAAACGGCGAGTTTTATATGGAGCTTCTTCCCTTTGCTAAGGATTGCGGTGTTAAAATTGCAACCGAAAATATGTGGAATTGGAACGGCGAAAAGGATCAAGCAACCTTTGCCGCTTGTGCTACGCCTGAAAGCTTTTTAGCTCACTTAAACGCGGTTAACAGTGATTACTTAGTTGCTTGTTTAGATATAGGCCACGCCGAAATGCGCGGTTTAAACACGAATGCTGTACAAATGATTAAAGCTTTGGGCAGTAAACTTCAAGCACTTCATATTCACGATAACGATAAATGGCACGATAGCCATCAAATTCCATTTTCTATGCAAATAGATTTTGAAGCTATTGCAAAGGCCCTTAAGGAAATAGGGTATAGCGGTTATTTAACGTTAGAAGCTAGTTATTACTTAAAGGCATACTCAAATGAAGATACCTTGCAGGGTCTAAAACAGCTTGCTTTAAGTGCTAGGCGTATTGATGAGTTATATAATAAGGACTAATAAGTTGAATAAAAAACAAAAGCACAAAATGGGTAATGTTCTTAGCGGAGAGTTAAAAAAACACCGATAAGTACGAGCATCGCATTTGACTAGTAAAACGCACTATGGGCTAAGCCCAACCCCTTATTATGAGCGAAGCAAATAACAAGGTTCTGCGTAGCAGGTTCTTATAACAAGCAGAAAGAGAGAACAGATCGGTTCATAACCGAAAAGTTCTCTCTTTTTTTAATAGAGTTATTGAATTTTTTGGTATGCCAAGCGTTCTTCGCCGTTTTGTAGGTATATAATTCCGCAATACTTAAAACCGCGTTTTATTAGGGCGCGTTGCATTGGCAAATTGTCGCGGTGGGTGTCTATGCGCAGGTTTTGGCATTTAGAAAAGCAGTGGTTAATGCAAAAATCAATAATTCCCTTGCCTTGCTCTAAAACGGCTATTCGGTGTATAACACCGTACGGCTCATTGTTAAGCCAATTGCCTTGGTATATCTTTAAGTAGGTGGGATCTTCTTTTGAAGAAAACATAAAAACCGCAACAATTTTGCCGTTATCTTCCGCAACGTAGCCAACGCCGTTATTCATATCCTCGCGCGCGGTTTCAGAGTTTGGCTTGTCACTGTTCCATTGGTTTGGGTTTCCGCTCTCCTTCATGAACCTTTTAGCGTTTTTATAAATTTCTTCAATTTGAATTAGGTCGGCTTCCACCGTTTTTCTTATTAGCATAATTATCCACCAAGTTTTTTTATTAGTATATCATAAATTATGTGTTAAGTAAATGAATTGCGGTTTGCAAGAATAAAAATTATTCTTTATTATGGTTAAACTCTTGTAATGCTATTGAATTTTGATTTTTTTTGTGGTATAATTTACTTATAAATTATTTTTAAGTAGTAAATTTAATTTTAAGCAAATAAGTTAATTTTTTTTAAGGCGGTAAAATCATGTTTAAGTTTTTTAAACGCAAAGAAAAATTCCCTGAGATTGCAAAATATAAAAAGGGTGATTACGTTAATTTTAGATACCGTGATGATTTATATTTTGGCTATATTTTTTCCGCTTCGTTAGACGGTGATGGAAGGGTGATTTATACAATTCAGCTTGCCGGTCAATGCCCGTCTTTTATAGAAAACTACAAAGAAGAAAATATTATAGGGCTTAAAACAAACTAATTTTTGCTTTTATTTTTGAGTAAAATTACTAAATACCAAAGACTTAAAAAAAGATAAAAGTGCTGTTAATCAACCTATAGAGGGGCTTTTTATGAGATTGTTGTTTGAAATTGACACAAAAGATTACAATAAAGAGGGTGTTGGGTTTGTTCGCCATTCTGCAAGATGCATAAATATAAAGAATGGTTTGGTGGCAATGGTACACTCTAAAAAATATAACTACTATAAATTCCCCGGCGGTGGTATAGATGAAGGGGAAACGAATGAACAAGCCGTAATTCGTGAGGCGTTAGAAGAGGCGGGCTTGGTTGTTATTCCCAACAGGGTTGTTCCATTTGGCTACGTTCACAGAATAGGCAAAAGTGAAAAAGAGGGCGTTGATTATTTTTTGCAAGATAACTTTTATTATTTATGTGAAGTAGAAGATGAACTTAAAGAGCAAATTTTAGATGGTTATGAAAGGGAAGAGGGCTTTACTTTGCAATACGTAACACCCCAGCATGCGATAGAAGTTAACAGAACTATGCCCCATGGACACAAGAGTTTTACTATGCTTGAAAGAGAGTGTAAGGTGTTAGAAATTTTACTTACCGAAGGATATTTTTGTTTATAGAGTTTAACGATGGGGCTAATACGTTTTTTTATCGTGTTGTTTTATTGGAATGCTAGATAATAGCGCTATAGCCCCACTTTTTAAAATAGAACAGGAGGTTTTTTATGAAAATTTTAATAGTAGTAGATATGCAAAACGACTTTTTGCACGGTGCATTAAGAAATGAAGAGGGTATAAAAATTATACCCGGTGTTATTCAAAGAATAAAGGAATATCAAGCGGAAAATAAGATTATTATTGCCACGCGTGATACCCACGAAAAGGATTATTTAAACACGCAAGAAGGTAAAAAGCTTCCCGTTGAGCATTGCATTCGCTATAGCCACGGTTGGCGTATTAACGAACAAATAGAAGAGGCTTTGGGTGAAATTCATATATATAGTAGACAGGTCTTCCCGGCTAGAGAAATGCAAGGGCTTCCAAATGCGTTTACCTATAGTATAATAATTGATAAGCCCACCTTTGGCTCTGTTGAACTTGCAGGCTATTTAAAAAAGTGTTACTCTAAGGTGCAGTCTGGATTACAAATAGAGCTCGTTGGGGTTTGCACGGATATTTGCGTAATTTCTAACGCAATGTTAATTAAGGCGTGCTTGCCGGAAGCAAGGGTTTGTGTTAATGCTTCGCTTTGTGCGGGTGTAACGGTTGAATCACATCAAAACGCGCTTAAGGCAATGAGTGCTTGTCAAATAGAAATTATCTAATTGCATCAAAGGCGAAATTGCCGTTAATCGACCTATAGGGGCACTTTTTTGCTAAAAAAGTTTAAAATGCTATAAAAAAGAATGAAGATAAAAGCAAAATCAAGTAGCTATTTATCTTCTTTTTTTGTGCTATTTTTTAATTTGCATCATTTATTTTTGCATTTGATAAAATATTGTGATAAAATAAAAATACGCTTATAGCGTATTAAGAAAGATATTAAGGAGTTGCAATATGAAAAGAATTTTTATAACGCTACTTGTTTTATTGTTAACGGCAACTTTTTTTATGGCGTGTAACACGGGCTCTAATAATAGTGAAGAGTTGAATTCGTCTAACGGCTCAAGTGTGAGTGCTGGCGGTGAAAACGATTCTTCGTTTAACGGCGGTGGCGAAGAGGTTGGTCATACTTATAAGGACTTTACCCCCTCTGAGAAACAGCTATTCATTAGATATATTGGCGAAATTATTCCCTTTATCGCTAACGATGAATATTACGTTGAAGGCTATTATGATTTAGCGGATTATGAAAACGGCATCAATTTTTATACTTACGGAAACAGTCAAACAGAATTTGAAGCTTACCGTTTGGCATTTGTTGGTTATCAATTGACTGATACGTATACGGATAGGCTTGGCGACGTTTGGTACACCTACGTAAAAGAGGATATCACGGTTGACCTTTCTTTTTACGTTGAGGAAGGTAAAAACTGCGTAGACGTTTACGTTTGTGTAAATCCATATGGGGAAGAGGATAGCAGTTCAACGGGTAAAGACAGTAGCTCTGGCGGTAGTCAAGGCGGTTCTTCGGGTGAAGATAGCAGTTCTGACGGTGGCGAGGACGTGACTTACCCAGAGGATAAAGCAGAGCTACTTGCTATTTTTGATTTTGGTTCAAAAGGGTCTTCCGTTCATAGCGACGGTAATGCAATGTCCGCAAGCAAAACTTTTACCAGTGGGAATTACAGTTTAAACCTTAAAAATGCAACAAAGGTATTTGAAAACGCATTTGACGCAAAGGGTAATTCTTGCTTAAAGGTGGGATCAAGCAGCTCTGTAGGCTCTTTTGATTTTACCGTTGCAAGCGACGTAAACTGCGTGGTTCTTAGTATTGCGCAGTATAAGGATAAGGCCTCAAAGGTGCTTATTAACGGCAGTGCGTACACAATTACGACTTCATCCAATAGCGGTGAATATACGTATATTGGGGTTGATACCTCTGACGTTAAACAGGTAACCGTTGTTACCGGTGTTAATGCTTGTCGCATTATGATAAACGA
The DNA here is from genome assembly GCA_045535775.1 of Christensenellaceae bacterium. Taxonomy (GTDB): domain Bacteria; phylum Bacillota; class Clostridia; order Christensenellales; family Borkfalkiaceae; genus HGM11416. The sequence goes on from JAZSMG010000014.1 coordinate 9,388, forward strand.
TATTTCTTACTATTCCGCAACCCCTGAAAATATTACGCCGGGCGAAAACCAAGGCGGTTCCGGTGGCGAACAGGGTGGTTCCGGCAATGAAGGCGGTGAAGAGAGTAATCGTTTCTACACCGATTTTACTCAAGAAGAAAAGCAGTTGTTCATATCTTACTTTGGCGAAGTAATTCCCTTTATTGCAAACGATGAGTATTACGTTGAAGAATACACTTTAGAGGATGAAGAGGGAATTAACTTTTACGCCTTTGATAATACTCAAGCGGAATTTGAAGCATATCTTTTAAAGTTTAGCTCGTACACCTTTGATTATACTGAGGTTGACGACTACGGCGATACTTGGTATTGTTATTCTACCGATGATTTATTTATTGATTTGAGTTATTATTACTATGAAGGTGCGTACGTAGTTGACGTATACGCATATTATTCAACAGATTCAAGCGGAAACCAAGGCGGTTCCGGTGGTGATAATTACGACTTATTGTCTAACACGGGAAAGGGCTTACCCACCGGGGTGAACGGTGTTTATAACGTTGATTTCACCAAGGCAAAATACGTTAAAAACGTAACTGAATTAGGCACTTATTTAGATGGTTGCCCAACCCTTTCCACAAATAAAAACCCTGCGGTTTTAGTAATTCCCGTTGAATTTAGCGACGTAACTGCAAGCAGTAAAGGCTATTCGATTGATAAAATAGAAAGGGCATTTAACGGCGGTGAAGGGGAAACCGATTATTATTCCGTTCACGATTATTACTTTATTTCAAGCGCGGGAAAGCTTGATTTAGATATTACGGTTATGAATTATTGGTTTAGGCCTTCTAAAACAAGCTCTTATTACCTAAACGCCACTTACGATTATTACGGCGAAGATTACCCCATAGGCGACCAATTGATTATTGATGAATTTTTAGCCTCTGTTGAGGGTAGTATGGATTTGTCTGTTTTCGATAGCGATGGCAACAGTGTTATCGACGCGATAGTTTTAATAAACACCTTAGACGTAAACGATCAGTCGGACTTCAATTGGGCATACCGTTATTGGAATATTTATACCGATGACGAAGACTATTATTATGAATACGATGGAGTTTCTGCAAACGATTATATTTGGGCATCATACCAATTTATGTGTGAAAGCTATGATGCAAACGGTGAGACAGATTATACGGATAGCACAGTTTTAAATACTTACACTTATATTCACGAGTTTGGTCACGTGCTTGGTTCAGATGACTACTACGATTATTCCGGCTTAAGCGATCCAATGGGCGGATGCGATATGATGGACGCTTCACTTGGCGATCACAGTGCGTTTACTAAGTTTAATTACGGTTGGATTACAACCTCTCGCTTAATAACTTGCGCACAAAGCGTAACCTTACAGCTTGAAAGCTTTATAAGTAGCGGTGATACGATTATTATTGCAAACGATTGGGATGAATCTTTAGGCTTATACCAAGAATACTATATAGTGGCTTATTACACCAACGAGGGATTAAATAGCGGTGAAGCGGGATTCTTCTCTCGCGATGGAATAGTTGTTTATCACGTAAATGCAACCCTTTACAAAGAAGTTTACGATGGTGAAACCTATTACGATATTTATAACAACAATACCCATCCTTCCAACGCAAACGGCACGGCTGATAATTTAATTGAATTCGTAAAGTCGGCAAACGATACCTTTACTTACGTTGTTGGTGATAGTTTATTAAGCACGATTGCAACCGATGCAGACAAAAAGATTGCCTATACCTTTACAGTTGATTCGTTAGAAAACGGCGTGGCAACCTTAACCTTTACAAAGAACTCTTAAAGTGCCGTTTATCGCGCTATAGAGTGACTTTTTGTAAAAAACAAACATTTGCGTATTAGAAAATTACAGGTATAATTATTATGAAAAATTATTTTAAAGAAATTTGTTCGCTTTTTCCAATAAGAAGAAGTAAAGAGCAAAAGAGCGCTTTTTTTGATTACGTAGCCGGCGAATTTGAGCCAAACAGAGTAAAAAAGGACGTTTTAGAAAAAGAGCATGAAAATATAGTAATAGGTGATATAGAAAGCGCAAAGGTAATCTTTACCGCCCATTACGATACCCCTGCAACCTCGCTCGTACCCAACCTAATGATGCCTGCGAATAAAATTATTAACTACGTTTATCACTTGGGTTATCCCTTAATTCTTGCGTTACTTTCTTTGGCGGTTGCGTTTGGTATAGGCCATTTGTTAAGCCTTGAGCTTTATTACACGGTAGCTCTTTATTTAGTAATTTACTTCGTTACCTTTTTTGCGGCAACCAGAATGGTTACAAATAAAAACAACGTAAACGATAACACGTCCGGCGTGGCAACGGTATTAACTCTTGCAAAGCAGATAAATAAAAAGGAAGTAGCGTTTGTGCTTTTTGATAACGAGGAAAAGGGGCTTTTGGGCTCTAAGGCGATGAATAAGAAGTACAAGGATTTACTAAAGGATAAGCTTGTAATTAACTTTGACTGTGTTGCAAACGGCAATGAAATTATTTTTATTGCAAAAGCGGGCGCCGAAAAAAGTGAAAAGTATGCTCTTTTAAAAAGTTGCTTAACCGCTGAAAATGGCTTTAACTTAAACTATTTACCTTTCAAGGGTAGTGCTTCTAATTCCGATTATAAGAATTTTGAATGCGGTGTGGGTGTTATGGCTTGCACCAAGGGTAAGTTTATTAAGTTTTATACCGGCAAAATTCACACCAATAAGGATACCGTTGGCAGTGAAGAAAACGTTAATTATTTAGTAGAGCAAATGTTAAAATTTGTTAACGCTTTAAATTAAAGCAAAAAAGAAAAATTTTGTTTTAACGCAGAAAAAAATTTAAAATAAAAAATAATTAAAAAGCGCTCGCCTTAATTTTTAAAGCGGGCGTTTTTTACTACTTAAAGTGCAGTTAACCGTGCTATACGAGGCTTTTTTTTGTTTTTTTATTACGAAAATTTTTTACTGGAAAGAGCCACAATTATACAAAAAAGCATTTTTTTTAAGAGGAATCACCAAAAAAAAGATAAAACGTTAAAAAAAGTTTAAAAAAAATATAAGGAATTTTTGCTGTTTAGTTGTATAACTAATAAGAAGAATTTTGTTTAAGATTTTTTTGTATGCAAAAATAATAAGAAGTTACTTTTTTTGTTTTTGTGTTATAGCAACAACCCTAGCTGTAAAAAGCATTAATAGGGTCATAATTTTAAAACAAAAAAGTAGTCGCACAGAATAGCGGTTATTGCATGATTTTTATAATATTATTATAAA
>JAZSMG010000235.1:0-14080 GCA_045535775.1 Christensenellaceae bacterium
CATGCTTGCCCCACCGCCACTCATAGTTTCATCAATTTCAGGCGCTACCTGCAGTTCGTAAATACCGTGCCCCATTTCGTGAATCGCGCTAAAAATACTGCTGGCAAAGTTGTTTTCGTAAAAATGGTTGGTAATTCTAACGTCGGTAACGGTGTTGCTGGAGGTAAAGGGGTGTTCACTTTCCTTAATTACCGTTAGGTCGGGTGTGAAGCTGAATACTTCGCGAAGGTATTCTTGGAACTGCTTTTGGCCTTCAACGGGGAATGCCTGTTCTGCCCACTTAAATTGCTTTTTTGGAAGTGCGTTTATTTTTAAAATTACGGGAACTAATCTATCCTTTAATAAATTAAAGAACTCGTCGTATTCCTTAACGGTCATTCCTCTTTCAAACTCATCAAGTAAAACGTCGTAACCTTTAAGGGTTGGGGTTTCTAGCCATTTAACGTATTTATGGCGATATTCCATTACCTTTTGGTAGTAGGGCATAGCCTTCTTAAAATCATTGTTTTGTTTGCATTCAACGTATACGTTATAAAACTCGTTGGTTAAAGAAGAGAATGCAACGTATTCATCCATAGGTATTTTAGAAAGCTTATCGTTAGATTCTTTCATAACGGTAACTTCGTGTTTTAATACTTCATCTAAAGAATCCCTATTTGCAAAAAGTACGTCTATTGCATTTTTATATTCCGGGGTAGTTGCAAGGCTATATTCCATTTCAGAAAGGGTTGCAAGCTGATTAGAATGGTCTGCCTTTTTTGGCATTTCCGTTTGCATATCCCAACCGATTAGAAAGCCCGCTAAAGAAAGCGCTTTAATTTTTTTGTTGGTTTCGTTATAAATTTTAAGAGCGTTATTCATATTTCACCTCAAATTTAAAATAATATTAAAAGAAACCTCTTGTAAAGAGGAAGTAATTATATTTATATTGTAACATAAAAGAAGTATTCTGGCAATAATATTAATAGTGTTTGATGATTTTAAAGGGAATTTTGTTAATGCTTAATAGAGCTAAAAAATATCAAAAAGTGTGGCTATAGAGCGATTAACCGCATATTTTTGATAAAACAAGGTGGTTTTAACGGTAAATTAAATGGCAACAAAAATAATATTTGTAGTTTTTTTAATTGACTTTTTGGCTTTTAACTGTTAATATTACGAAGTGATAAATTTACTTGGTGGCAAAAATGACTACAGAAAAGAAAAACTCCATTTTAAAGTTAATACTTTCTGCCGTAGTAATAGGGTTACTCATAGGGGTAATCTATTTTGTTTTGCAAAAAGTAGGTTTAAAGGATATCACTAAGGAAGAATTACAGGAAATAATAGAAAGTCAGGGTGCAAAAGCGCCTTTAGCCTTTATTTTAATAAGTTTTTTACAGGTAACGTTAATTCCCGTTCCTGCACTCGTAACCATACTGGCAGGTAATTACGTATTCGGTATGGCGGAAAGTTTTTTGTATTCATATGTTGGAATGTTTTTAGGTGCAATGGCTGCCTTTACGTTAGGTAAACTAATAGGAAGGCCCTTCGTTAACTGGATAGTTGGCAGTAAGGAAAAGGTAGATGACTGGCTATATAAAATAAAAGGAAAAGAGGGTGTTTTAATTTTCTTCCTTTTCTTAGTCCCCCTTTTTCCAGATGATGTTTTATGTGCAATAGCAGGCTTGTTGCCCTTCAGTTTTTTAACCTTTGCAGGTATTCAGCTGGTAACAAGAGCTCTTTCAATATTCGTAACGTTGCTATTTATGTCCGGTCAAATGCTCACTTGGGATTCCTGGGGGATACCCGTATTGATATTCGTAATAATACTCTTTATAGTTTCCTTCGTGTTTGCGTTCAAGTATACCGATGAAATAGAGGATTTCTTTTCTTCTATATTTAGAAAGGTATATTACGGTGAACAGTATTTTTTAAAGTTCAAAGAAGGTGTAAAGCCCGGTAAAAGAATTCATATCGATAAGAAGTTTGCAACCAAGAGTTCGCCTTGGCGTATTGCCGGTTTGTACGTTTGCGAGGAGGGCTTTGTTATTGATATCTATTCTTATTCTGAAAGAAAAAGACATTTACCCGAGGTTGATTTTACAACTGCTTTAATGCTAGACGGTGAATATATTCCCTGTGAAGCAAGCGTTCGTCATTTAAGTCACGCAAGAAAGAAGGGTAAAAGAAATAGGGATTTCCGCGGTGTAAGACAATTTGTTAAGCATTATAAAACGGAGTTATTTACTTCAAGGGTATTTTTAAGATGCTTCTATCGTTACGATAGGGAAGTAACCCCAGAACAAATGGAAAAGCTTTATTTAGAAGCGGATTTTAAGAGTAAGTCCGGTTCTGACTGTAAAACTCGATTAAGACTTGCAAAGGAAAATAAAAGTTTAGTTAAAACTGTTAAACTAATATTTTCGAAAAAGAAAAAATAAAGGGCTATTTAATGTATGAAGGAATGGCTAAAAAGTCATAAATTCTTAAAAAAATAGTAAAATTTAATTGTAAACGGTTAAAAAACGTTTGACAATGCTTTATCATTATGATAATATATTTAGGCTGGTAAGCAGAAGTTAACCCTTCTCGCCGTTTGGCAAAGGTCGAAACGGCTCATAATTTTTCTTATCCTTAACGGCTAAGGCTTATTGTGTGTATATTCGGGTTACTATGCTTAGTAGCCCGATATTTTTTTAATATAATAAGGGAAGGTAAATTATTATTAAAAATCAACATCAAATCAACGAAGAAATTAGGGACCGTGAGGTAAGACTTATTGGTGAAGACGGGGAGATGCTTGGTATTATGAGCGCTCGCCAAGCTTTAGAGCTTGCAGATCAGGCAGGGCTTGACCTTGTTAAAATTTCACCTAACGCAGTTCCACCCGTATGCAAGATTTTAGATTACGGTAAATTCAAATTTGAACTTTTAAAACGTCAAAAAGAAGCTAAGAAAAACCAAAAGGTTGTTGAAGTTAAAGAAATTTGGCTTTCTATGACGATTGACGTTGGCGACCTTAACGTAAAAGCAAAGCAAACGTTAAAGTTCTTGGCAGAAGGAAACAAGGTTAAAGTTTCTATCAGAATGCGCGGAAGACAAAATGCTCACGCAGACCTCGGCGTTGCAGTTATGCAGAAGTTTGCAGACATGCTTGGCTCTGCCGCAGTAGTAGAGAAAAAGCCCCTTACCGAAAACCGCAATATCATAATGATCGTTGCGCCTGCTTCAAATAAGGGTTAATAAAATAAGAAATAAAAACGGAGGAATAAATATTATGCCTAAAATGAAAACTCATAGCGGTGCTAAGAAGCGTTTTTCTGTAACCGCTAGCGGAAAAGTTAAAAGAGGACACCAAAACAAGAGTCACATCCTCAGCAAGAAAGACACTAAGAGAAAGAGAAGATTAAGAACCACTACCTACGTTTCTCGTACGCAGGAAAAAATGGTTAAAACTCTTATTCAGGCTTAATTTAAAGGGAGGTTACAGTTATGCGTATTAAAAGAGGCGTAAATGCAGTTAAGAAACGTAGAAAAATATTAAAACTCGCTAAGGGTTACTTTGGCGCTAAGAGTAAATTATATAGAATCGCTCGTCAAGCAGTTATGAAATCTTTAGCTTATGCTTACGTTGGCAGAAAGGCTAAAAAGAGAGATTTCAGAAAGCTTTGGATTGCAAGAATTAACGCTGGTTGCCGTCTTAACGGTTTATCTTATAGCAAGTTCATTCACGGTTTAAACCTTGCAGGTATCACCTTGAATAGAAAAGTTCTTGCAGATATGGCTATTAATGACGCACAAGGCTTTGCTGCTCTTTGCGAAACGGCTAAATCAAAACTTAACTAATCAAAGAGGGGCTGTCTGCAAAATTTTGTCGGCAGCCTATTTTTACGGTATATGATAACTTCTAAACAAAACCAAACGGTTAAAACGGTGGCTTCCCTAAAGCAAAAAAAAGGAAGGGAACTTAATTTAAAATACGTTGTGGAAGGATATAAAATGATTGCGGATGCAAGGGATGCAAACGTAAAAATTTTAGAAATTTTTGCAACGGAAAATAATGCTTCTGCCTTTGAAAACTTTAATTGCCCCGTTACCGTAGTTAGCGAGCCCGTGTTTAAATGCATGAGTGATGAGGTTACCCCTCAAGGTTCGTTAGCTGTTTTAGAAATTCCTAAAAGTGAGGCTATAGCTTCGTTATCGCGCTGTTTGTTGCTTGATAGGGTGCAAGATCCCGGTAACGTTGGCACAATTATGAGGCTTGCCGCTGCTTGTGGGGTAAAGGATGTTTTGCTTATAGATATTGCAGATCCTTATTCGCCAAAGGCGGTGCGCTCTTCAATGAGTGGTATTTACCGTGTGAACGTAATTAAGGTAAGCGAAAGCGAGGCGTTAACTCTTCTTCAAAAAAACGGCGTGCCATTGGTGTGTGCGGATATGGATGGTGAGAATTTATTTGATTGCGCTCCCTTACAAAATTTCTGCCTTTGTGTTGGAAATGAGGGTAACGGTATTAGCGATAATCTTTTAAAAAGCGCAAACAAAATAATTTCTATTCCCATGAACAGTGGGGTAGAAAGCCTAAACGTATCAGTTGCAACGGGCGTAACGCTATACACACTTTTATATAATAACCAAAGGAGATAATTATGTCAGGACATAGCAAATGGGCTAATATAAAGAACAAAAAAGCTAAAACGGATGCTGCTAAGGGTAAAATCTTTACCAAACTTGGAAGAGAAATTGCCGTTGCTGCAAAAGCAGGCGCAGATCCCAACACTAACTCTAAGCTTGCCGACGTTATTGCAAAGGCTAAAGCGGCTAACATGCCTAACGATAATATTAAAAGAAGTATTTTAAAGGCAACCGGTGAGCTTGGCAACGTTAACTATGAAAATCTAGTATACGAAGGTTACGGTATTGGCGGTAGCGCAGTAATCGTTAGCACTCTTACCGAAAATAAGAATAGAACTGTTGGCGAAGTAAGACATATCTTTGATAAGTTTGGCGGTTCACTTGGTACTAGCGGTTCAGTTTCTTTTATGTTTGAAAACTGTGGTGTTTTAGTTATTGAAAGAACAGTTGATTTAGATGAAGATACCGTTATGGAACTTGCCTTAGATAGCGGTGCAGATGACGTTGTTACTGAAGATGACGTTTACGAAATAAAAACAGCACCTTCTGCATTCTCAGGCGTAAGAAAATATTTTGAAGACAGAGGATATACTTTTATTGAAGCTTCAATTCAAATGGTTCCCAACGATAAAATCACTTTAAGTGAAGAACAGCTTGTTAAATTTAATAAGATGTTAGACGCATTTGAAGATAATGATGACGTTCAAGACGTTTACCATAACGTTGATCTTCCTGAAGAAGATGATGAAGACTAATTAAAATTTTATCTTATAAATGAAAGAGTTTGCTAGAAAAGCAAGCTCTTTTTTTTGTTTGCAAAAGTATTGATAATCGACTTATAGAGGGGCTTTTTATATTTTTGCCGTTAAAAATCTTAAATTCTGCTTAACTTTTTAAAGATACAAAGGTTTACAAAAAGCCAAAAAAAAGTTGACATAAAAAATTATATATAGTAAAATATCTATACAACCTAGTAATTAAAAGGGGTATGTTATGCGTATTAAAAACGCCTTTAAAATACTTATAGGCAATTCTTCAGTTATTTATAAATCAATGATGTTTAAGCTAATAACCGGCTCTATCATTTCTTTAATATCATATTTTATTATCGCAAACGATATCGGTCACTTATTACATACGCAAGAGGTTCTTGATTTTTGGTCTGCAGTATTAACGACCTTTAGCGGCTTTATTAAAGGCGAGGGATTTAACACGGAGCTTTTACCAACTGCATTTGATGCCGTTCTTGCGATGCTTCAAAAGAACGCGTTAGAAATATTTATCGCAATATTAAAAATAGGCTTCTTCTTATTCTTGCTTAACGTAATAGAAAGAATGGGCAACTATGCAATAGGTGTTCTAACTGATGCTTATATGTCTGCGTTAACCAAATATAGCATGATAGCAATTTTAATTGCTAACTTCGGTAAGGCTTTATTATATTCTATTATAATAGTTCCCGTAGTAATGGTATTTGATGGTATCGTACTAACCCTTGGTATTCTAATTGCAGTTTACGGCTTAAGATTAATTTCTATATTCGCTATCGTTTTAGGAATTATGTTCATAGTTCTTGCGCTTAGCTGTAAGTTCACTATTCTTACAAGATTTCTTCCCCTCATTATTACAGAAAAAATGTCTATGGGTAAAGCGTTTAGGTCTTGTTTTAAGAAAAGAGAAGGCTTTATTCACATGGTTGGTAATTACGCTTTCGTAATTATGCTTTCATTCTATTTAAACGTTTCTGCTGCGGTATTTACCTTAGGTGTTGGCTTGATTATTTCTATTCCTTTAACTTCCCTTTTCGTAGTATTGGTTGGATTCGTTGATCATTACCAGCTTTCAGGCAAAAGATATTACGTTTCAGCTGAAGAAATCGTAACCCCAAGACAAATGAGAAAACATGCTGAATTACTTAAATATATGTAAAATAAAACGAGCGGAAAAACCGCTCGTTTTTTTATGCTCAAATACGTGTTAATCAACCTATAGAAGGGCTTTTTTATTTATTTGTCTATTTTTGATATTGATTTTTGATAGGTTATTGCAAGCAAAATATCTTGGTCATAGTCGCCAAATCCTTTGCCGAACAGGTTAAACCCGCCAACGTGCTTTGCATCCTTTTTTACTTCTATTTTAAATTTTAAAAGATTACTGCTTAACAGTCCTATGTCTGCAATGCTAACGTCTGAAACGCGTTTCTCGTTTAGGTAGGTACCGTCAAAGCGAACGTCTAAATTAAGTAAAAGCCCGTATTGAGTATTATTATCTACCCACCACTCAGGGTTAAGCTTGCCGCGTCTTTCGCCAAAATCGCCGGGGGAAATGTAGGTGCATAGCTCAACTCCGTTAATACTAAAGGTTATATCGCTTTTAAAATTGTGATTATAATTAGCGCATTCAGAGCAAATTTCAAAGCTGAACGAAAGTGAAATAATAGACTTTTTATCGCTGTAGCTCACCCCGCTATCTTGAGCGTAATTAAAATCAAGTAAGGGGATAGAGTATTCTAAAAAGCCCTGCTTAAGCCAAATTAAGCCGGCCTCAAAGCGGTTTGGGGAAGAGAATATGCAAGGGGTATCAGATATAAAAAGATGGCCCTTTTCGGTTGCAATACCGCAGGTTGGCTCAATTTGGTAGTCCGTATAGCTGCCAATGGGAATATTAATCGTTTTAGTTTCTTCCTTAATGGTAGCTTGGGCGCGTGCGTTTCCTGTGAAAAGAGTGAATAAATAGTTGCCCAAAAAGACTCTTTTTTCATTTCCAACCTTTTTATTTGTGTTAGAATAAATCAAAAGTCCTGCATCAATTAGCGTTTTAACGTGGAATGAAGCGGTTGAAATGGGAATGTTTAATTTCCAAGCAATTTCGCTAATAGTAATGCCCGAGGTGTTTACAAGTTTAATAATATCTCTTCTTGTTTTTACAGATAAAGCGGAAGAGATTTTTGCTATTTCATCTTCATTATCGTATAAATTTAGCGCTTTTAATCTTGAATTATCGTCATGCTTAATATGCTTATCCATAACTTCACCTCGCCATTTTTGCTCTTTTATTATACTAATAAAAGAATTTAAACACAAGTGAATTACAATATAAATTGGAATTTGAAAGAGTATTTTTCACAAATACAACATTTAAGTTGAAATCCTTTTATTATAATGTTATAATAAGTATGCGTTATATTTATTAGGAGGAATTTTTTAATGAAACGCAAGTTTTTAACCTTATTTTTAATTATTTGCGCCATCTTATCTGTTGTTGCGTGCAAAACAGTTTCAGGTGGTACGAATTCTTCTAACAGTTCGCAAAGTGAGGTTCTTTCGGAAAACAGTAGTTACTCTGAAAGCGAAACGGATCCCGAATCCTCTACTCAAAGCTCTGTTGAAGACAGTTCATTAAGCGAGAATGAATCATCAAGTTCGGAAGATTCTTCAAGTGAAGATGATTCTTCAAGTGTGGAAGAGCCTAAGCCACAAAAGCATGCAATAAGACTTTATCATGCATACGATGAATACACAGTTGTGGAATATGAAGTGGGCGAAACGGTAGACGTTTCTGCTTGGCCAATTCCCAGCGGAATAAAGTTTGAAGGTGATGATTTACCTTTTGAATGTTGGTATGACGAATGGCTTGAAAATGCTATAACGGAAGATTTCGTTATGCCCAATCATTCTATGGCATTTTATGCTGGTTACGATATGCCACAGCTTTTCGGTTGGGGGTATGACGCGGAAAATGATAACTATACTTCCACAAAAGCGGGTATACGTCCTGCAAAAAATGCGCCCAATGGCTATTACGGAAGCTTAGCGGTTACCTTAGATATTAACGTTGCAACCACCAGCGGTATTGGTATTATTTGGAACTTAGCGTACGAAGAGATTGATTATCTTTACGATACCAACTGCGAGTACTGGTATATGCACCTAAACGCAACTACCGGTGGATTCCAGCTTTCAAAGGTTAAGAATGATTACTTGGTTGCAAAGACGGTAAGCTTAACTGCATCACCTGAATCTTGGCAAACCAAGTGGAGCGAATGGAGAACGTTTGGCGGTACTTTAACGGTTGATTTTTCAGTTGATTTTACTGCTGAATATATCAAATTGTATATCGATGGCGAAGAGCTTTACACTTACACCGGCGATTGGCTAAACACCGTTGTTGGCGATCACGTTGGTATTAGAACGAATACCGCAGGAAACGGCGCAAGAAATATTAGATTTACGCCTAGCGCTCAATCTGCTTCAACGCATACTGTTACTTACGTTAATACTCTTACCGATGAGGTTATAACCCAAAGACTTGCTACAGAGGGCGAAGGCGTTTACCTACCCAACGTAAGCGTAGAAGGTTACGGTTTTATGGGTTGGTATGCAGATGAAGATTTAACCCAAAAGATAGATTCAACCTATTCCGTTACCGAAGACCTAACGGTATACGCTAAGCTTCAAGAGGTAAGCACGGCAAACGGTTATAACGTATATTCTGACGGAACTTACGAAGCAGCGGTTGCAAACGCTACAGCTACCGTTCCCAATCTTGGTGGAAGATACGGTAAATGGTCGGTTGATATTACGGTAAACGATAGAACTAATAACAGATTAGGTCTGCTAATAAACGCAACCGTACCCCAGTCAAGCGGAGCTATTCTTTATGGAAATAGCGCAATTAGCGGTTATTACGTACACCACAACGTAAAGGCGAACGAAAACTTTACCTTAACCACTATTACGGGCGGTGTTTACCAGGCAAGACCGGACGGAACTAAGGCAAATCTACAGGTTAAAAAATACACCACAAGCACGGCGGGCGCTCTTGCTAATTATCACGCAAGAAACGCGGAATTTATTGCAGGAAAAACTGAAACTTTAACCTTTAATCTTGCAGTAGAAGTGCTTAATACTTATATTAAGGTTTACGTAGACGGCGAATGCGTAATTGAATATACCAACGCTTCAGGTCTTGGCTTGTTCGACGGCAACGCTCAATGCGTAGGCGTTGGCTTTACCAGCGCAACCGCAGGCACTAAGTTTTCTAATTACACCTTTACGCCTATGAGCGCGGTTGAAGTACAACCCACGGAAACCAGCAGAAACGGTTATACTATTAGCGCAGACGGAAAGAGCTATACCTCAAGCGAGCTTCGCGCGGCTGTTACGGTAGAAGGCATTACCGGTAGATACGGCAAGTGGTCTGTAGACGTAACGGTAACTGAAAGAAATAATTCAAGAGTAGGCTTATATATGAACGCTTACGTTCCCTCAAGCGATAGCTTGATAAACTATAACAACACTTCAATTAAGTGTTACTACCTACATCATAGTGTTTCAGGTAACGTTAACTTCACCTTAACAACTATAAACAACGGTGTTTATCAGGGTAGACCTGACGGAAGTGAAAAGAATATCAAAGTTGCTAAATACACCGCAGATACGGAAGGGGCGCTTGGCGAATATTACGCAAGAAACGTAGCCTTCCACGCAGGAGAAACGGATAGCTTAACTATGAATCTTGCAATAGAGATTATGCCAGATTATATTAAGATTTACGTAGACGGCGAATGTATTTACACTTGTACTGCAGAAGAAGATCTTGGTTTATTTGACGGCGACGCTCAATGCGTAGGCGTTGGATTTAACACTTACACCACGGGAACTACCTTTACAAATATGGTATTTACCCCTTACGAACAATAATTAAAGGAGGATGATGAATATGAAAAAGTTGCGTTATTTAGCGATAGCTTTATTACTTGCTTTATCGTTAACCCCATTTATTTCGGGTTTTCAAGGCAGAACGGTAAACGCATATTCGCTTGAAAACGGCGAAAAAGTATATTCTATTTTAACAGATAGAATTATGTACGAAACTCAATCCCCTTACTATGAAACCATTAACACCTTTGAAGCATGGATTCAGCTTCCTTCTGACGTTGCTGATAGCGTTGAAGGCGGTGTTATAATGGGTAACTATTTTAACGAACATAACAAATTCCCAGGCACTGTTAACTTCGGAGTTGGTAAAAACGGTAACTTTAAACTGTTTTGGAACAACGGCTCATTCATTCATAACTTTACCAGCGTGGATTTAAGAAACGGCGAATGGACGCACGTTGCAATCGTAAGAGATGCTGAAGAGGACGTTATTCACTATTACGTAAACGGCGAACTAATGGAGTCTGTTGAATTCGTTTTAGGTGAGTGTGTAAGCAATTTAAGATTTGGTATCGGAACGGACTGGAATAACTGGTATGCTGAAAAAACTCCCTTCTACGGCAAGATAGAGCAGGTAACAGTTTATTCAACCGCTCAACCTCAAGAAGTTATTTGCGAGGATATGGGTAAGCACGTTATAACCTCTAATGAAAGAGATGGCTTAATGTCTAACTGGTATTTTGGTAAGAGTTGGAGTTTTGATAACGAGTTGATTGAAGATACGGCAAATACCGGTAATCACTGCACGGTTGGTACTTACGATAAATACGTTGAAGTAGAAGAATTTGAGGATTACGATTACAGCTTTTTAGTTATTCCCGATATGCAAATTATGAACGCATACAAGAAGGAAAACTTTATCGCTCAAAGCCAATGGATAATTGATAGTGCAAAAGAACTTAACACTCAGTTCGTTATGTACTTAGGGGATATGACGGAGCATAAATACTCTAAAGAGCCAGAATTAAGCACCTCTGAATGGGAAACGGCTCGTCTTTGTCTTTCTATGCTTGACGGCAAGGTTCCTTACACCTTTGTTCCCGGAAACCACGATTATAACGACTGGGGCGCAACGCGTGATACCAGTAATTTAAACACCTATTTACCCTATGAAAAATATAGCAAAACAAGTTATTTTGGCGGAGCTTTCCAAGAGGGGTATATTGATAATTATTATTCATTATTCGACGTAGGTAACGTTAAATATCTTATTTTTAGTCTTGAATACTTACCAAGAATTAACGTTATTAACTGGGTTGATAGAATTATTTCAGAAAATCCTGATCGCAGAGTAATTATAACTACTCACTATTTTATGGAGTGTAGTGGAGTGTTACATAGTAGCGCTTACAATCCTTATAATTATAGCGATTCATACGGTGCGCAACAAATGTGGGATAAGGTTTTAAGCAAACATCCAAACGTATTTATGGCGTTTAGCGGTCATATTCCCGCGGATTACCTATTTAGACGTCAAGATAAGGGAATTCACGGAAACACCCTTACTTCCGTTTTAGTAGACCTTCAGGGCGCAATGATGTCAAGTGCAATGAATACTCTTCTTGTTGTTAAGGTTAACGAAAGAAATAAAACGATGAACTTCTGTTATTATAGCCCCGAATACGACGCTTGTTATAACCTACAAAATCAGTTTACGATGTCATTTGCGGATGAATTTAATCCTACTGTTGGCGGTGTTGATGAACAAAAAGATAACAATGTTCAAGTGCTTGCTAATAATGAAGTAAGCGAGGATGGTGAAAATGCATCCACTCTTAACGGGGTTGCTGCTATGAGCTTTACCGGTCTTACCGCTATGTGCGCTATTGTAAAAGCAAAACGTAAGGAGGAACAAATATGAAAGCTTTTAAGATTTTAAAAAGATTAACCTTAGTTGTTTTATTGCTTTGCTTCACTCTTGGCGGATGCGCTCAAGGCTCTCTTTCCAACGGAGAAGCAGAAGAGCTTATTAACGGTTTAACTCAAGAGGTTACCGGGATTGATATGGCTGATAAAAAGAATGAAGATAATTTACTGCTAAACAGTCAAGAAAGCGCGGAATACGTTTACGTAAGCTTAATTTTAAATAACGGTTCGCTTGAAAAAATTTATCAGGTAAAGCGGGGCGAAGCTTTTGCTCAGCCTACTACGCCCACCTTTGGTCAGCATATCTTCCTTGGTTGGTTTAGCGATGGTAAGGAATATGATTTTTCCGCGCCAGTTACTAAAAATATTACTATTCAAGCGCTTTGGGAAAAGGTTTATTCAAGCGATTTATACGTTGCAATGGGCGCGCCCACTGTAAAAGAAAACGGCTTTGTTTCAGGTAACGGCGCTAATATATTGGCTAATACCACTCAGGGTTTTGATAGAGGTAGTATAGAGGTTACCGTTAGCTCTTCCACTCCATCAGATAGCGGTATTATCTTCTGTTTGCAAAATAACGGCAGTAGCACCTTCTGGGAAAGCAACGTTTCTTACTATTTCTTCTTTGTAAATATTGAAGGATCTGCTTATCTTGGTAAGGTAGATAACGGCAAGTGGAGCGCGTTAAAGGTGCTTCCCATAGACGGCTTCGTTCAAGGCGAAAGCTACACCATAAAGGTTGTTCTTAACGGAACGGATATTTACTGCTACGTTAACGGCGAGCTTTACATTGGCTATTCAGAAACACGCTTTTTAACGGGTGGCGGATTTGGTCTTCGCACCGGTGCTGCGGGCGTAAGCTTTACTAATTTTAAAGTTAGCGGTAAATGTGAATAAGCTAAAACAGAATAAATAATTTAAAAGGCTATAGTGTGAGTTAATCGCGCTATAGCCTTTTTTTTTACGTTTTGTTTGTCAAACGGTATCTTAATGCTTTCTTAAATAAACTTTGTGATAGAAAAAGGTTTTAAAGTGTGATTATTTTTTGTAATAAAAAAATACCAAAAAATTATAAAAAAACTTGCAATAATAATCAAAAAGTGCTAAAATAAAAATGCGATTCCAAATTAATATATTTTTCACGTATGTGTATACTTATAAGTATAAGTGTACTTTTTCGCGTTACAAAAAATCATATACGTGAGATTATGTTTTTTAATTTGGTGTCGCAACTGAGCGATAAGTCACTTTACTAGGTGCCACTTATTGCAAAAATAAGCGGCACTTTTTTATTTGCCGAAAAAAGGAGAACAAAATGAAGAAACCTCTATTAATCGCAATTTTGTGTACTGTTTTGACTGTTGGCGCTGTAAGTGCGGTGATAATATCAACGAAACATAATCACCATTACTCCTCAAAAATTAATGATCCTACTTGTATAGAGCAGGGATATACAACATATACTTGTGAGTGTGGTCATAGTTATAAGGATAACTATATTGATGAGTTAGGGCATGATTACGCTTCTACGGTAGTTGATCCCACTTGTACAGAGCAGGGATATACAACATATACTTGTGAGTGTGGTCATAGTTATAAGGATAACTATATTGATGAGTTAGGGCATGATTACGCTTCTACGGTAGTTGATCCTACTTGTACAGAAGATGGTTATACAATATATACTTGTGAGTGTGGTCATAGTTATAAGGATAACTATATTGATGAGTTAGGGCATGATTACGCTTCTACGGTAGTTGATCCCACTTGTACAGAAGATGGTTATACAATATATACTTGTGAGTGTGGTCATAGTTATAAGGATAACTATATTGATGAGTTAGGGCATGATTACGCTTCTACGGTAGTTGATCCTA
>JAZSMG010000064.1:0-2371 GCA_045535775.1 Christensenellaceae bacterium
CTACTACAGCGAAGCAAAAAACGGTGACAAAGTTCCGGTTGACTATACTCAAAGAAAATACGTAAAGAAACCGCCAAAATCAAAATACGGTGCAGTACTTTATACGGATTTTAAAACTGTTTACGTAACTCCAAATGCTCATAAAAATCTAGAAAAATAATTAAAATAGACCAAGGTATTTCTTTAACCTCGGTCTATTTTCTATTTATGAAATAATCTTTAAAATATTAGAATTTATGCCGTTTTTTTAATATTTTTATGTCTAACAAAATCACTTCAAGCGGATATTTTTATAAGTAGTAAAACTTATTTGATAGCCGTTATCTTCTTCCCATTCAGTAGCTGAAACAAGCTCAAAATCAGGGTGCTCATCTAAATTGGGAAAGAATACTTCCGCCCCACCAATAGCATCAACTTTGGTTAGCATTACCCTCTTACAGTAAGGTAACATAGCGCGATAAACACTTGCTCCGCCTATAATAAAAAACTCATCTTCAGGGTACTTCTTAGCTTCCGCTAAAAGCTCATCAATAGAATGCACACAAACACACCCGTCCACCTCTATTCCCTTTTCACACAATACAACGTTAATACGGTTTTTTAAAGGCTTAGAATTCGGTAAAGAAAGCAAGGTATTATATCCCATACAAACAACTTTTCCGCTTGTTGTTTCTCTAAAAAACTTCATATCCTTGGGTAAAGAAAACATTAAATCGTTCTTTTTACCTATGCCCCATTCTTTATCTGCGTGTAATATAGCAATCATACCGCAACCTCAATTTTCTCATCTAATGGGGTGCAGTTATAATCAATAAGTTCAAAATCCTCAACCTTAAAATCATAGAAGCTTTTAACGTTAGGATTAACCTTTAACACAGGCGCCTTATACTGAGGATTTTCCATAATCTTTTTTACAATGGGAATATGCCTATCATATATATGAGCATCAGAAATAACGTGAACTAATTCCCCAACCTTTAAACCGCTAACCTGAGCCAGCATATATAAAAGAACAGAATATTGAACGACGTTCCAATTATTCGCAACAAGCATATCGTTTGATCTTTGATTAAGAATTCCGTTTAATTTTCCATCTTTTACGTTAAAAGTCATTGAATACGCACAAGGATATAAATGCATTTCGTGCAAATCAGCAAAATTATAGATATTAGTTAAAATTCTACGCGAATTTGGATTATGCTTCAAATCATATATAACCCTATCTACTTGGTCAAATTCCCCTTCAGGATAGACATTTTTAACACCAAGCTGATATCCGTATGCCTTACCGATTGAACCACTTTCGTCCGCCCAACTATCCCAAATATGGCTCTTTAAGTCATTGACATTATTGGATTTTTTTTGCCAAATCCACAATATTTCATCAATAGCAGACTTAAAAAAGGTTTTTCTAATGGTTAAAATGGGAAATTCTTTTTCCAAATCAAATCTATTAACGATAGCAAACTGCTTAATTGTGTGAGCAGGTGTTCCATCATGCCAACGCGGTCTTACTTCGAATTCAGTATCCCAAGAGCCATTTTCTAATATATTCTTACAATTTTCAATAAAAACTTTGTCAGCAAAACTCATTTATCTTATTTCCTCTTTTCTCTTTAGTTCCATCAAGTTTTTGTCTGTTAAGCCATACTTTCATAACAAACTTATGGGGCAAAAGTTTGGTTGCAATGCGTTGCAACTTATTTTTTAAGCCGTAAACAGACATATCTTTATTAGAATATAAATCCTTAATAGCAAGTTTAATAACGTCTACCGGATTATACAATACGTCATAATTTATAACGACTGGATTATCATTTTTTTCAACGGCTCTAGCAAAAAATTCAGTTTTAACCCAGTAGGGGCAAACAGCCAACACGTGAATTCCTCTATACTTCAACTCACTATTCAATGCTCGGCTATAGCTTAAAGCAAATGCCTTAGTTGCTGCATATACGTTAATGTATGGAATGGGTTGAAAAGCCGCACAAGAGGCGATATTCATTATTTTAGAACCGCTTTGCATATATGGCAATGAGTAGTCAACCATTACCATCGGCGCACTACAGTTTAAATCAACCATATTCAAATGTTGATCTGTTTTTATATTTTCATAATGCTCAAACTTACCAAAACCTGCACAGTTAGCCAAAATTTTAACGTTAGGCTTTAATTCCGCTAATAAATCTGCGTATTTTTGTATTGCATCGAAATCAGTTAAATCCAATTCTATTGGGCGAACTCTAACAGAAATCTCATCTGCTAAACCCTGCAATTTATCAAGACGTCTGGCAATAACCCAAATTTCATCAACTTTTTCTTTTTTAGCAATTTGTAACGCAAATTCTCTTCCTAACCCGCTACTTGCACC
>JAZSMG010000073.1:0-6641 GCA_045535775.1 Christensenellaceae bacterium
CAATAGATATTAAAATTGCGTGGGGGCTGGTTTGAATTATACACTTTGCCTTTTCAAGTGCACCCTCTATACTATCCGTTCCGGCAAATACGTCTGCATGGGAAAGAACGGACCAAATAAAGCGCATTTCATCCTCTTGCAAATCTCTGCCTTCCATACACGCAACTAAAAGCAACGCCTGAATATATTCTTCAAAGTTAACTATAACCTCTTTTGCGGTATAACTAAATCCGCGGTTAGCAAAATATTCACCGTATAAATCCGTTATGCGCGTTTCTACACCTAAAAGCTCTTGTTTTCCCTGCGCTATTGCTTCATCTAAACCAAAATAAGGCTTTTCTTGAACAACAGGCTCAAGAGTGCTTTCCGTGAATATTTCTAACTGCATTGGCTCTTCTGTTTTTTCTATTAAGGAAGAACTGTTAATCACATCTATTGCGCCATCCTCCTCATCTACCTCTTCTTCAATCACTGATGATTTTACAGGTGCAGAAACAACTTGAGGTTTTTTGGCGCCCTTCGCTTTTATTAAATTGTTCCCCCTGCCCGTAAAATCAGCGTTGCCTGGCGATGATATAAACTCTTTCGGGTTGGCAGATACCTATTTCGGCAATAACCTTGCCCTTAGTAGTTCTGTTTTCTACAACAACCTTGGTGCTATCTGAGTAACTAATCGTTCCAAGCCTGTCTAATATAGCAAAATCAACCTTTTCGCCACCCATTAGCCACTTAACGAATACAACGCACTCTGCATTGCCATCGCCAAGTTCAACAAGTTTAACACCCTTTCTTGCCCTTGCAAGCTTATTGATAGTTCCAAGTATTACTCGCTTAAACGTACCGAAGCTGGTTGCTACTAAAATTTCACCGTTAAAGTCATCATCTACCTGAGTAGCATAAATTAATCTATCGTTATCAGCTACGTCCATACCCTTAACACCGCCTGCGCTTCTGCCCTGTTCGGGAATTTCACTATCGGCATATAGACACATACCCTTTTCGGTAGCAAAGAATAGATTGGTGTTGGGGCGGTATTCCTCAACTGAAATAACCTCATCCCCTGCTTTAAGCTTGGTTGCCTGGAATATCTGCTTTAACAAGCCGTATTCAGACCAGTCTGAAAGCTTAACGTAACCCATCTTGGTGAAGAAGTAAATCTTGCCGGTGGGCATAGGATCGCCCTCTCTTATGGCGAACATCGCAACAGGTCTTTCGTTTCCTGCCTTCTTAAATAATTGGTCAAAGCGAACACCGGGTGCATACTGCCCTTTTGATTCAGGCAATAACTCAACGTCCATCTTATAGCAATTACCAAGGTTGGTAAAGGCTAAAATAGTTTGTGTTGTATCTACGTGGCAAGAGAATAGGAATAATTCCTTCTTGTTAGGCGCACTTTCACTAAGTATGCGCTTGTATGCAGACGCCTTAATCTTTCTAATTAAGCCGTTAGCGCACATTCCCACCACGAAATGCTCTATTGGGCGAACGTCATCAAACTTTTCAAAGGTTACTTCTTCTAATGAGTTAACCATTACTGAACGCCTGTCTTCGCGGTGTTTTTTCTTTATTTCGCGCATTTCATCCTTTACGATAGACATTTGCAATCTCTTGCTATCTAATATCTTTTGTAAATATTCAATGCGTTCCTTTAATTCTTTAAGCTCTAATTTTAAATTGTCTACTTCAAGCTTAGTTAGTCTTGCAAGTCTTAAGTCTAAAATTGCCTGAGCCTGTTTTTCCGTAAGAGCAAAACGCTTACGTAAATTTTGGCGAGCAGTGGGCGTATCGGGAGATTTTTTGATTATTTGAATAACCTCGTCTATATTGGTTACTGCAATTATCAAGCCCTCTAAAATATGAGCGCGTTCCTTTGCCTTATCTAACTCGTATTTAGTTCTTCTTACGATTATATTGCGCTGGTAGTCAACGTAATAGGTCAATATTTCTATAAGTCCCATTTGGCGGGGCTTTCCACCGGCAATTGCTACCATATTGATACCAAAGGATACCTGTAAGCCGGTATTCTTGTTTAGGTATGCAATAATTTTATCGGGATCAACGTCCTTTTTAAGCTTAATTACAGCACGCATACCCTTTCTGTCCGATTCATCGCATACGTCTGCAATACCGCCTAAAATTTCCTTATTCTTATCTGCTAAGTCAGAAATCTTGCGCAAAAGTGCCGCCTTATTGGTTTGATAAGGCATTTCCGTAATAACGATATTCTTCTTATCACCGTCACCTTGCTCTACGCTTATTTTTGACTGAATGATAATCTTGCCCTTACCCGTTTCGTAAGCCTTCTTAAGGCTATCTCCACCAACAACGAACCCGCCGGTGGGGAAATCGGGACCTTTGATTATCTTCATAAGCTCTTCAATCTTAATTTTTGGGTTATCTATAACCGCGCAAGCGCCGTCTATAACCTCTGCAAGATTGTGAGGGGGTATATTGGTTGCTAAGCCAACTGCAATACCGGAAGAACCGTTTACAAGCAAGTTGGGATATCTACCCGGTAAGGTTGCAGGCTCTTGCAAGCTATCGTCAAAGTTTAAATCCCATTCTACGGTGTTCTTTTCTATATCGCGCAATAATTCCAATGCCAAGGGTTGTAACTTAACTTCCGTATAACGCATTGCAGCGGCGCTATCACCGTCGATAGAACCGAAGTTACCGTGACCTTGAACAAGTGGCGCTCTCATATTAAAGGGCTGCGCCAAACGAACCATCGCGTCGTAAACGGATGAGTCACCGTGGGGATGGTATTTTGCAAGACAGTCACCGACTACTCTCGCACTCTTTTTAAAATCTTTATCGGGAAGCATTCCCTGATCGAACATTGAATAGAGAATTCTACGCTGAACGGGCTTAAGTCCGTCCTCTACCCTGGGAAGGGCTCTATCCATTATAACGTATTCAGCGTAGGGGATCATACAGTTATGAAGCACGTCCTCTAACGAATTCGTAACTATTCCGTCCTTTTTTTCTATAATTTCCATCATTCTTTTCCTTGATTACGAGTTAAAGATATTGTTGCGCATTTTTTATTTGCGCACGTTTGAACGGTTAAAAGGTTGCTATTTTATCAGCCAAGACCGATTTTATCCTTGAATGAGTCTTCCTTGTTGAAGTTTGCATACTCTTGAATATAACGCTTACGGTTTTCAAGAGCGTCACCCATTAGAGTGGTAATCATTCTGTCTGCATTAGCGGCATCTTCTAAGGTTACCTGTAAGAGTATTCTGGTTTGGGGATTCATAGTGGTATCCCAAAGTTGTTCGGGGTTCATCTCACCAAGACCTTTGTATCTTTGAATAGAATAGCCTCTGCCTACCTTTGCTATCTTTTGTTGAAGCTCGTTATCGTCGTATGCGTATTCTATAACGTCCTTCTTATATACCTTGTAAAGAGGGGGCATACCGATATATACGTGGCCTGCTTGAATAAGCTCCTTCATATAGCGGAAGAAGAAGGTTAAAAGTATTGCTCTTATGTGCGCGCCGTCTTGGTCGGCATCTGATAGGATTATAACCTCGTGGTAATTTAAGCCCTTTAAATCAAAGTCGCTACCAATACCCGTGCCTAACGCGCTTATCATAGAACACATTTCTTCGTTTGCAAGCACTTCGTCTATACGCTTCTTTTCTACGTTTAAGGGCTTACCTCTTAAAGGCAAGATTGCCTGATGCTGACGGTCTCTGCCCTGTTTTGCACTACCGCCTGCTGAATCACCCTCAACTATAAACAATTCATTTAGTTCTGACTTTCTTGAAGAGCATGATGCAAGCTTACCAACTAAACGCATCATATCCGCGCCGTTTTTTGCACGGGCGATTTCCTTTGCTCTTCTTTCTGCAAGTCTTACCTTTGCAGCCCCTTGAGCTTTTGCTATTATTGATTCGAATAATTTAATATTTTTCTTTACTGCAGTAAGCTTGCCGATTTCCTCTACCGTTGCGGCTTCTACGGCAGGGCGCGCTTCGGGATTGCCCAGTTTGTTCTTGGTTTGACCTTCAAACTGAACTTCTGCCATTTGAACGGATAATACTACGGTAATACCCTCTCTGAAGTCCTCACCCATAAAGTTATCTTCCTTTTCCTTAAGAAGATTGTGAGATCTTGCGTAATCGTTAAGCACCCTTGTAAGACCTGACTTAAAGCCGGTTTCGTGCATGCCGCCTTCACCGGTGGGAATGTTGTTTACGAAGGAGGCTATATTTTCTGAATAACTATCCGTGTGTTGAATTGCAAACTCTATCTTTATACCGTCCTTTTCCGTGCAAGCGTATAAAGGCTCTGGGTATAAGGGAGATTTGCCTTCGTTTAGGTAAACGACGAAGTCCTTAATACCACCTACGTAGTTAAAGTGCTTTTCTATGGGTTGTTCACCCCTTTCATCGTAAAAATCAATCTTTAAGCCCTTATTTAAAAAGGCTAACTCACGTAACCGGCGAGTGATCGTTTCTGCAGAAAATTCCACTGTTTCAAATACGGTTGCATCCGGCTTAAAATGTATGAATGAACCGCGCTTTTTAGTCTTTTTTCCGGTGTTAACAAGTGGACCTGCAGGAACGCCTGAATGAACCTTTCCCTTTTTATCTTTATAGCTTGAAAATTGCATAAAGTGGGTGGTTTTACCATCATAAACCTCAACCTTAAGCCATTCTGAAAGTGCGTTTGTAACCGATGCACCAACACCGTGCAATCCGCCTGAATAACTGTAATTGCTGTTATCAAACTTTCCGCCTGCGTGAAGTTGGGTGAATACTACCTGTACGCCTGAAACCTTCGCTACCGGGTGAATATCTATGGGAATACCTCTACCGTCATCCTCTACCGAAGCAGATCCGTCTGCGTAAAGTCTTACTTCTACCTTGGTTGCGTGACCGTTTGCAGCTTCGTCTATAGCATTATCTACTATTTCCCAAAGAATGTGGTGTAAACCCTTAATGCCGGTAGTGCCGATATACATACCGGGGCGAAGCCTTACAGCGTCTAACCCCTCTAATATTTTTATATCTGATGATTTGTAATCTGTTTTTGCCATATTACTCTCCATTATACACTCAAATAATATAACAAGTATAACACAAAACGAATATTTAATCAAGACAATTTACCTTAACGCGCGTATTTTTTGGCGATATTTTATATATTTATATAAAACTTTTACTTTCCCGTGAGGTTTTACTCTTTTTTAACCACTGCATTTTTGGCATAAAAAAAGCTGAAGCACTACCGCGCCTCAGCCTTATTTAACTCTTTTACTTTGACGTTTTAGCAGTAACGTTACTTCTTTAGGGTATTTCTATCACTTGATAGGGGAAAATATAGCTTACGCAGTTGTATTGCAAAAGTTCATCTTCTAAAACCCCAAATCGTTCGCTTAAACTTGATAAATCTTCATTTGGTTGAACTGTATACAGTCGTTTACCCCTTTCAAACAGTAAAATTGAACCATGCTTTGGCTCTTCTGTTAAGCCGTTTAAAGCAATTATTCTGCACGGCGCACACTCATGCTTTTTACATTCTTCAATAAAACCCTCTTCGCCTATTCTAACAACAAATTTTTGACAATCGGCAAATAAAAATAATAACTTCGTCATATTACGAATATATTTAAAAGCGTAACAAATTATTCGTTAAAGGATGTGATAATATTAAAAAAATTGCTAAAACGGTTGTTATCGTTACCCTGCTTTCTTGCATTGAAAGGGGGCTTGGCTTTGTTTACAGAATTTTTCTTTCGCGAACTATTGGCTCCGAGGGGCTTGGGCTATATCAAATAGCCCTTTCGCTTATTGGTGTACTGATTACTCTTTCTGCCTCCGGCATACCAATAACAGTTTCACGCCTAATGATAAAATCACGCACGGCGGGAAAACTAGGTGGGGAAAACAAGGCTGTTTCAGCAGGCATTTTTACCTCTCTTTTAATAAGCATTCCGCTTACCCTGTTTTTCTTTTTGTTTAGAAACTCTTTGGGTAATATTTTTGCAGATCCAAGGTGTAATATACTCTTTCTAATCATACTACCCGGTGTGTGCATAACTGCCGTTTACGCAGTTATACGTGGGTTTTTCTGGGGAAACAAGAGCTTTTACACCTACTCTGTTATTGAGCTTTTAGAAGAAATTGTGATGATAGTTTGCGGTGTGTTTTTAATACTAAAAGGGCAAACGGTTTTTCAAAAAGCAATATACGCAAGCGTTGCGGTACTACTTTCTTACCTATTTTCCTTCGTTGTTTCATCTGCCGTATTCGTTGCTAAGGGCGGAAGAATTATTCATCCCAAAGAGCAATTTAAACCGCTTATAAGTTCTAGCATGCCAATAACTTTTATGAGAACGGCAAACTCTTTATCCTCTTCCCTTATAGCCTTAATTTTACCTGCCGTTTTAATAGCAACCGGGTTAGACAGACAAACCGCAATTTCACAATTCGGCGTAATAAGCGGAATGGCTATTCCTCTGCTTTTTATTCCTTCAACTTTGATAGGTTCCTTTTCACTAGTTCTTGCACCCGAGCTTTCTGAAAGCTTTTACAAAAAGAACACCGACAAAATACGTGCCGGTGTTGAAAAATCCTTACTTTATTCACTTTTGATAAGCGTGTTGGTTATACCCGCTTTTGCCGGCACCG
>JAZSMG010000234.1:0-2577 GCA_045535775.1 Christensenellaceae bacterium
ACTATTTTATCATACGTATAGCTATATGTCAATAGCAATTTTTTAAAAAATTTGGTAATTTAAAGAGATTCTTCGATTGCGCATTCGCTCCGCTTAGAATGACTAATATCGGTTAGAGATTCTATCGTTTTCTTACGAAAACTCCAGAATGACAAGTATTTGTTTTTGTCACTTATGAACAAGCAACGCGAAGTGATAGAGTCTAAGAACTAACGTAATGATATTATGAAAACTCCAGAATGACAAAGAAATAAGTATTAAAAAAAACAAAAAACCGCCGTATAAGTCGATTATCGCGCATTTGCATAGACTTTAAAGGAAAAAAGCTTTAAAAGTTGGGCGGTTAAAGTGTAAAAATAGCATAAATGGCAAAAATAATCGCATTATAACCCAATGCGGTTATTTTTTGTTTGACAATTTTGCTTATATAGTGTAAACTATATATGGTAGAATTATACGTAGTAGTCTTTTGATTTTTTTGCCGATAAAAAATGGGTGTAAAAATTAACCATTTTAAAGGTTGTTTTAAATAAAATGAATAATTTATAAGTTTTATTCGTTTTTAAAAAAGGCTGATCAAAGGGCTTGCTTGATATATTTTTATACGAAATTTAGGGAGGGCTATTTATAATGGCATTTAATTTAAGCTCCCTGTTTCTTGCAACTTCCATTGGGTTGCCTTTAGCAATAGGCATTGCTGTTGCTGCAATCGTAATTGGCTTGGTAATCGGCGTGTTTGTTGGCGCTAAGATTTTACAGGCTCAACGTGAAAAGAAAATTAAATCCGCAGAAGCAGTTATTGCAAAAATGAAGGAAGATGCGGAACAAGAATGCAAGCAAATAAAGAAAGAAGCTATTCTTGAAGCAAAGGAACAGGAATTAAAGCTAAGAAAGGAATTCGAAAGCGAAGCTAAAGAAAAACGCGCCGAACTCCAAAAAATGGAACAACGCCTCGTTCAAAAGGATGAAATCCTTAATAAAAAGGATGCAAACCTATTAAAGAAGAACGAAGAGGTTGAAGAACAAAAACGTCACCTTGAAGAAAAACTAAAAGAAATTAAGGTTTTACAGGAAAAGGTAGAAAAACAACACGAGTTAATGATTGCAGAGTTAGAAAAAATCGCTCAACTCAGCAGGGAAGAAGCTAAGGCTCAAATTATGGAAGCAGTTCAGGAAGAGGCTCGCCGTGATTGCGCCGTAACCGTTCGCCGTATAGAAGAAGAGGCTAAGGAAGAAGCAGAAAAGAAAGCAAAGGATATCATAAGTCTTGCTATTCAACGTTGCTGTACCGATCACGCATCTGAAATCAGCGTTTCAGTAGTTCCTCTACCTAACGACGATATGAAGGCAAGAATTATCGGACGTGAAGGTAGAAATATTCGTGCCTTAGAAAATGCTACCGGTATTGAACTTGTTATAGACGATACCCCAGAGGTAGTTATCGTTTCCGGTTTTGATCCCGTTCGCCGTGAGGTTGCTCGTTTATCGTTAGAAAAACTTATTTCAGACGGTAGAATTCACCCCGCAAGAATAGAAGAAACCGTTGAAAAAACCGCTAAAGAACTTGATCAAAAGATTAAGGAAGCGGGCGAAGCTGCTATGTTTGACTGCGGTCTATTCGGCATTCACCCAGAGCTTATCAAGCTTTTAGGTAGATTACGTTATAGAACAAGTTACGGTCAAAACGTATTACAGCACTCTATAGAGGTTGCTTACCTTGCAGGTCTTATGGCTCAGGAATTAGGTGTTGACGTAAACCTTGCAAAGCGCGGTGGCTTACTTCACGATATCGGTAAGGCTGTTGACCACGAGGTTGAAGGTACTCACATTCAAATCGGTGCAGACCTTGCTAAGAAGTATAGGGAAAATAAGAATGTTATTAACTGTATTCAAGCGCACCACGGTGACGTTGAGCCCAGAACTATAGAAGCAGTTTTAGTTTCCGCTGCGGATGCTATTTCAGGTGCTCGCCCCGGTGCAAGACGTGAAACCAGCACAAGCTACATTAAGCGTCTTGAAGCTCTTGAAAATATTGCTTCAGGCTTTGCCGGCGTAGATAAGAGTTACGCTATTCAAGCAGGCCGTGAAATCAGAGTTATCGTTAAGCCCGAACAAATTGACGATGCTAAGGCTATGTTCCTTGCTAAAGACATTGCTAAGAAGATTGAAGCAGAGCTTGAATACCCCGGCCAGATAAAAGTAAACGTTATCCGCGAAAGCCGCGCTGTAGACTACGCAAAATAATTTCAAAACCCCGTGATACCCACGGGGTTTTTACGTATAAGAGGTACGAAAATGAAAAAAATTTTATATTCCTTTTCGCTTTTCGCGCTGATATTTTTCGCACTCACCTCCCCGCTTGCGGCGGGCAGTGAATCGGGAGAACAAAAAGAAAGCCTTTTCTTCACGGGTGTGGTCGGCTCTGCCACGGATATAAACGGCGACGGAATTCTGGACGGTGACGGGGAGATCAGCGTAAAAATATTCACGGGAGGCCCTGCAGGCTTCATAACGCTCACCTTCTCCGAAAAAGAATTTTCCGAAATGGCGAGCGAAAAAACGGCAGACGGGTGCGTG
>JAZSMG010000266.1:0-6094 GCA_045535775.1 Christensenellaceae bacterium
GAACCTGCCTTACTTCACGCGGGCGAAAAACCTCTTCTATTTCACCGCAAAGCTTCAAATCAAAATCCTTAGCGGCGGACATTTTAAAATAGTTCGAGCAGTCGAACACGTCAACAGAGTGCTCGTTAGAGGGAAATGCATCTTCCTCTTTTGTGTATTCACTCATTATGTAAAGGCTGTTTTTAGCCCTTGTCATGGCAACGTATAAAAGGCGCATTTCCTCTTCTCTCATGCGCTTGGTTTTAATAAATTTGACGTATTTATTAAGCAATGTTTCCGTCATTACCATGCTTTCTAGGTTGCGGTGATTTATAGAGATACCAAGGTATCTATCTGCCAAGAAGTCACCCTTTTGCCCCTCCGCATTAAATGTCTTTGTAGTTCTACCCAATATTACGATTGGAAACTCTAACCCCTTTGATGCGTGAATACTCATAATTTTTACGGCGTTTTCAGAGGTGTAACTCATACTAAGCTTTTCTAAAAGCCCATCAAGACCCTTTAAAAACTCACCAACCGTTTGCTTAGAGGCGTCTGCCGCTTCTATAAATTTATTAAGCCTTGCAAGTTTAATTTCACCTAACTTAGAGGAAAGAATTTTAATATCTATTCCCTTTTCCCTAACAACCTCTGCAAGCAGTTCACCGCAGGGTGTAAATTCTGCAAGCAGTCTTACGGAGTTAAAATATGCTTCAAATTCGTTTAGCTTTAAAGCAAGCTCATCATTGTTATTTTTAGCATAGGCAATAACTGCTTCTGCAAAACTACCGGTGGGGGTGAATTTTCTTATTTGTAAAAGCTCGCTATCGCTAACCTTGCCTATTTCACTTTTTAATAAAGATGCCAAAGGTACGTCCTGATTATAACAGTCTATAAGCTGTAAAATATTGATTGCAAGCGCCACTTCTGCATAGTTAGCAATGGAATCCTTAGAGGGGGCAGAAACAGGAATTCCCGCCCTGATAAGTTCCGTGCTAAACTTATCCGCATCCTTGTTAGCATCACGCAAAAGTAGGGCTATATCACCGTAATCAATACTTTTAATGCTTCCGCCCTTGATATCGTAATAGTCCTTTCCAACCAAATTTTCAACAAGCTTAGCAACCGCTCTGCCTTCTGCAAAGCCCTTGCTTTCTTTTAAAATTTCAAGGTGACCGGTGACGGTATAAACGCCCTTTGGAAGTAACTTTTCACCCTTACTTTTTTGGGCAACGTACATAACCGCCTCACCCTCTTTTTCGGGATAATCCGCACCTACTTCCATAGGTGTTTTTTTGTAATCAACCTTACCGCATCGCTTAGTCATAATATCGCTAAACAGACTATTAACACAATCTAAAACGGCCTTGGTACTTCTAAAATTCTTATCTAAATTTATAGCAATACCGCCCTGACCTTTAGAATATTTTTCATATTTTTCATTAAAGATATCTGGATTACAACCCCTAAAATCGTATATGCTTTGCTTTAAATCGCCAACCATAAAACGGTTATTGCGCCCAATAGATGCCAAAATTGCCTCTTGAACACCGCTTGTATCTTGATACTCATCTGTAAAAATATATTCAAAGCGCGAAGCAACCTCTTCCCTTACCGCTTCGTTTTTAAGTAGTTTTAAAGCAAAATGCTCTAAGTCTGAATAATCAACTGCGTTTTCTTCCCGTTTTTCCCTTGCAAAATATTCCATAAAGTCAAGGGTGATTTTTTCAAGAGCAAGATAAACGGGCGCAACCTCTTTAACGCGCGCCTTTTCTTCGCTTAGCACACCAACGTCAAACCTTTTAACGTTTGCAATAATTTTCTTTAAACGCTCGCCCACGTTACCTGCTTTTTCTAACGCTTCCACCTCGTAAACGTCTGCGTTTTTGCGCTTTGCAGGTTTTCTGAAGGATATACTTTTAACGCGCATACAAAGTTCTTCTAAGTCCTTGCAAGAATAAATTTCCTGCGTGAAAGTAAGCAGTACTAAAAGATATTCCTTAACCTTATCGTAGCCACCACACTCATCTAATAGAGGAAGGATAGCCTGTTCTAAATTTGAAGCAGACTGGGTTAATTCGTTAAAAATTGATTGCGCTAAATAATCAACCCCTTCATCCGTATAGAAAAATCTACCCCTTTCTAAAATAGCCTTAGGATCTGCTTCAGATATTAAAGAATAGTAAATAGAAACTATTTTTTCTTTTAACGCCTTATCCCTTCTTCCTTTAAAATAATAAGGCAATAAAAGGTTTAATTCCGGGCTGTTTTGCTCGTATAAATCTTCAAAAAGTCGGTCTATAGCGCGATTAACAAGCAGTTTAGTATTCTTATCGTCTAAAATTGTGAAGGCAGGATCTAACCCCGCTTCATAGAAAAATTCGCTTAAAAGCCCTTTACAAAAAGCGTGAATTGTAGATATTGAAGCGGTGGGTAAAAGCTCTAACTGATATTCTAAACGGCCTTTATCCTGCTCGTTTGCAGTTGCTAAAGCCTTAGTAATAGCATCGGAAAGCTTTTGTTTCATTTCCTTTGCGGCAAGCACCGTAAAGGTAACGCAAAGTATTTTATCAATATCAACGCCCTTTTCTAAAATAAGGCGCTTAACTCTTTCTATCATAACGAAGGTCTTTCCGCTACCGGCAGAGGCAGAAACTAAAATGTTAGTACCGTCACTCTGAATAGCCTGTAATTGTTTTTGAGTAACAGCCATAATCAGTCCTCCTCTTCCTCTGTTGAATTATCTTTATTCACGCCAACGGCGCGCAAAATATCTTCCTTGGAAACCTCTTCTATCTTTCTTCCGCGCCCATAACTTTCTTCATCATAACCGCAAATGCCCAAATATTTACAGTAAGAGCAAGCACCCTCATAAGGTGAAGCAACAATTACGCCATCAGTAATTTCGCCAAGCCCTGCACCTGCAATTTGCTGTGAATATTCCATATAGCCTTCAAACTCTTCTTCAGATAAAAGCGCACCGGGATAACGGTAACCGCCATCTTTTTTACGTGTAAAGTTTGCGTTTAAGTGGTTAGACTTACCGCTTTCATCCAAGGTATCGTCTATTAAAACAGCCCTTTCTTCATCCGCAATGGTCTTACCTACGTAAGTACCGTCAACTTCATCCTCATCCCCTTTAAACTTATCTGAAATGGGGAAATAATAGGCGCCAATCGCCTTAAATTTATCACTAAAAGCCTTTGCGTATAAGAAGAGCTGAAGCTTTTTACCCGTATACAAATTTAAATCCGC
Organism: Christensenellaceae bacterium; assembly: GCA_045535775.1. Lineage (GTDB taxonomy): Bacteria > Bacillota > Clostridia > Christensenellales > Borkfalkiaceae > HGM11416. Next base: position 3,235 of record JAZSMG010000266.1, read on the forward strand.
CTTAGAGGCATCTACCTTACCCGTTTTATAGTCTATAACGGTCATATTTTCGCCGTCGCTATCTATACGGTCTATCTTACCCACGACGCGCATATCGCCCTTTTTTGTTTTAACGGTAATAGCTGGGAATCTTCTTCCGCCAAAGTAAACCTCTAAATATTTAGGCTTTAGCTTGGAATGCTTACTTGCTTCAAACAGTTTAACGCAAAAACGCACCGCTTCCTTTTTTATAAGTTCAAATGAACGCTTTCCGCCTGCGCTTGAAAGATGACGGCGATATTCATCTATTTGAATAACCTCTTCAAATATTTCGCTTGCAAGTTTAACAACCGCTTCCTTATCACAATTCCAGTCCACTCTTTCAACGAAAAGCTGACCGACCTCGTGCACGATATTACCCAAATCGTTTGCCTTTAAATCAAACTCCACCCTTTCCGTAAGCTTAACACCGCGCTGTAAAAAGTTAGCGTAAGGGCAGTTAAAGTACCCTTCTATGGAAGTAGCGGAAATACCCTTTTCAACGTAATTAACACCATCAACGCAATACCCCACTTCAGAGTTTGCCTGCGCTAAAATTCCATCTAAAACAGTGCCTTTACCAAGCCTGTTATACACCTTATAGAAGGTTGCACCGGCAGAAAAATCATCACACGCACCCTCTTTAAAGCGACCAACGTCCTCTGCAAACGCAAAAACGGAACTGCGCTCTGTAAGGTAATTTCTTATTTTAAATATCTTTTCACGTTCACCGCCAACGCTTAGCGCACCCTTTTTATAACCCTTTAAATCAAATATTTGAGTTTTGCGCTTTTTATCGCTAAATATTGCTTGTACGTATTTTATAATTTCAGAAGGCTTACCCTCTTCACCGCCGGAAAGCACTTGAGGATAAGAAAGATAAAGATGTTCTTTAAAGGTTGCAAGCGCCATACAGGCAACCTCTCTTGCCCTTCTGTTAACCTCTTTAATTTTAGGCTCTACAAGCACCTTCGCCCTTTCCATTCTAGCAATATCTCTATCGCACAAAAGAGCACTGTCTATTTTAGAAACGGGTACACCGTCCGTTAAACCAACGGCGAACAAACTACTCACCGTGTTATACCTTACGGAACGGAAATCCCCAACGAAAACGCAATCGTTATATTCGGGTATAATACTAACCTTACAAGCAGTCATTCCGGAAAGTATTACGTTTTTAACCTCTGTTAGGGGCAAGGTTAAATTACAAAGTAGGTTAACTCCATCTTCAACCACGCCCTTAAATTTTTCATCAACCTGCTCGTTATACGCAGTAATTTCACCGCGATTCATATTGCCCAGCTTTTCGCTAAGCGCTTTAAGGTTTTCAAAGGCGTTAACCCTAGTTAACATCTTATAAACGCCCTCTACAACCTCGCCAAAGGTCATTCCCTCTTTAATATATTCACCCACCTCTACCGCCTTTAAGCGCATATTCTCAAACTCGTTAAGCTCTTCAGCTTGCACCGTAAAACTCTTTTTAACCGTTCTTCTGTTAATAGAACAGCCTATGCAGTAGTTTTCAAAGGCGTCGCTTAAACGCTTATTAGGTTCGAATAAGGGGTTCTTTACAAAGTCGAACAGGTCTGAAATATCAAACCCTCTTCTTGCTAAATCAATATAAGAGCAAACAAGCCTAGTCAAGGGGTGCTTACTTAAATTTCTTGTTCCATCGTAAAAGAATGGTATTTCATAATCGGCAAAAACGCGCTTTATAATAAGCTCGTACTCGGCAATATTTTCTGCACATAGCGAATACTCGTTATAGCTTGCGCCCGCCAAAATCCCCCTTCTTATAATTTGAGCAACCTGGCGTATTTCTTCAGTCTTATCGTTTGCCTTGTAAAGATGAATATTAGAGCAGTATTTACCCTCTTCTATAAGGCTTTTAGAGTTGAATAATCCATTTAAAAGTCGCTCTGTAATTTCATCCCCAGTAAACGTTTCGCGACCTGCTTCCGGAAACAGATTGGTTATAAAGTTAAAAGTTTCGTTTGTATAAACACCGCCGTTTTCACCTGCAACAACAACGAAATCCACACCCTTTGCACTCTTTAAAAGTGCCTTAAATATTTCACAAAGGGTGCGGTTTAAGGATGGAAAGCCGGCTATAATAACCTTGGTGTTTTTTATCTCTTCATCAGTTAAAAAATGATTGGGCAATTGGTATAATCTGTTATTACCGTCCGTTAGTCCGTTTTGCAAAATATACTCTTCATACTTATCGAATAAAAGATGTATATCCTTAAGTTTTCTTTTTAAATTTCCCGTGCTTTCTTCCATGGCGCGCCTTATATCTTCCGGGGTGACCTTTGCACTCTTAAGTTGGGCTATAAGCTCGTAAACGGTACTTGCAAGGTTTGGATCATACACCTTTTTAAAGCAAGTAAGTTGGTTTTTACACTGCAAAAGTATACTCTTTAAAACAAGCGCACACCCCTCTGATGAAAGTAATTTTTTATCACCTTCCAGTTTTTTGTGCATATACCTATTAAATGAAAAAACGTGCGTGCCAAAGGTGCCACCCTGCTTTTTTGCTATTGCAAGCTCTAAAGCCAAGGTGAACTTATCTTCACAAAAAACTATTCTTTTTTCAAGCGGATCACCTTCGCAAAGTGAAGCCACTATGCTTGGCAAATAACAGGTTGCACTCGCAGTATAAATTTTCATACTATTCCCTTTTACCTTTTATTTTTACTTCAAAAAGTAAGTAGTATGGTATTATAGCATAAACCACTAATAATTACAAGACATTTTTAACAAATAAAAAAATTATTTTATAACTTAATTTTCCATCAATAATTAAAAAAATTTACAAACAAAAAATAATCCTTTGACTAAC
>JAZSMG010000247.1:0-3031 GCA_045535775.1 Christensenellaceae bacterium
GGAAAGAATTTACACTTTAGTTGAAGAAGACGGTAACCGTTATGAATTAAAGCAAGCAAGAGAAGAATTCTTTGCAAATTATTACAACAAAGCATTCACTATGAACACCCTTGCTTCTATTAATTACGATAAAGACGTAACCAGCGAATATTGGCAAGAAGAAAGCGTTTGGGCTTTAAACTTTGCACAAAACATTCAAAACACCGCTTTAGAAGTTGAAAAGGCTATTTTTGGTTCTGAAATTTACGGTGAATACTTCACAAGAATTCACGGCGAAGATTATGCTAATAGCATTTTTGTAAGCGAGCTTGAAAGCGAAGAACAACTTGCACTTTCTGCTCAAATCGCTACTTTAGAAGCAGATTACAACGTATTATACGCTGCAGGCAAGACTAACGAACTTTACGAAACTTATATTAAGTTAGTTAATTTACGTAACGAATATGCTCGCACCAAAAAGGATGCGGAAGGCAACCCCTATAAGAACTATATGGATTATGCATACGCAAACGTTTACTCAAGAGAATATACTCCTGATGAAGTAAGTGAATTCAGAGCAGCTATTCTTGCAAACTTTAAGTCATTAAAGAACTCTCTTCAAGACGTTGTGTACGATTACATCGCTGACGGAAGTTTATTACAGTCAGAAATCGTTGCATACCTTCCTTACATTATCAAGAACACCATTCCTGAAATGTTATCAAGCTGGAACTACATGATGAACAAAGGTCTTTACGACTTTGAAATTTCTGCAACCAAGGCTAACACCTCCTACGTAACCACCTTCTATGAATTTGATGATGCTTACATGTTCGTAAATACCTCCGGTTCAGTTATTTCTGACCTTTCTACTCTTATTCACGAATTCGGCCACTACAACGAAAAGTTCATGTCTAAGGAAGAATTAAAAGATCCTAACGGCGTAAGAAGCTACGACCTTGCTGAAACTCATTCACAAGCATTCGAGCTTATCACTCTTCCCACGGTTCAAAAATTAATCAATAACAACTATAGCTCTGTTAATAATCTTTACGAAACCTACGCTTTCAACCTATTCTACAATAGTGTTTGGGCAGTTTTAAGTAACTGTGTATTTGATGAATTTGAATACAAGATGTACAATGCAGATCCTGAAGAATTAACCGCTTCATTCATCAAATCAAGCTTTAGCACTTCATGGAGAAAGTATTGGGGTGGTTCAGTTCCTGATTTCTACCAAGTTCCCCACCTATTCGTTTCACCTGCATACTGCATCAGTTACGCAGTTTCACTAATCTTCTCTGCTGAAATTTGGGCAAGCGCAGATCCCGTTAAGAACTACTTAACCGCAGTTGAATACGGTAGCTACAATTACCTTTCAACCGTTTATACCGCTATGGGATTAGAAAGCCCCTTAGCACCTGCAACCGTTGAAACCGTAGCAAACGCATTCACTTCTTACGTTAACAGTAATATTTTAGGTTAATCGTTAAATTTAAAAACTTAAGAGGGAAGATTTTTCTTCCCTCTTTTTTATTATTTTAACAGGTTAAAAACTACTCTATTTTATTATAAAACACCCTTTTTGCCATAGAAAAACCTCCTATGAAAATTATATCATAAGAGGTTTTCTTTTTTTTGCTTTTTATTATGTGAACTCAATAGGGTTCACTTCACAAATCTTGGCTTTTATTTTTTATTATTTTCTGCTTGCTGCAAGTGAAGCTGCCGCAATACTTTGACCTACCCTTCTAGAGTTTTCATCGGGCATTTCTATACTGATATTAGCATATTCGGGGAAGTTTTCACTTAAAACGCTCTTAGCTCTTTCCATAATGATATCGCCACCCTTTCCGCTGGTAACTCTACCAAGTAAAAGCAAGTGCTTAATATCGTAAAATTCGCTGTAATATGCAATAGAATAACCAAGATAAGTACCGATATCTTCGTAAATACCGCGAGCCATTTGATCATCTTCAGCCATAAGCTTTTGAATAACCTTTAGCTTTTCAGCAGGTGAAAGACCTTCTTCAAAGGTAAATCCTGCGTACTCTGCAAGCTTAATTACGCCGTCTTGAGAGAAATATTTAACACCGCAACCGATATCACCGCTCCATTCATCGCGGTAAGCTTCCTTAGAAAAGTCAACGGGAACGAATGCAAGCTCAGAAAGCCAACCGTTTAAACGACCTTCTAAATTTATGTAACCGCCTGCTTCACTAGTACCCATTGCAATACCTAAAATACCGTTATCGCCAATATCAATAGCACCGGCAAGAGCGGTAACGTCACCGTCGTTAGCAACCTCAACAGGCGCGCCGATTTCGTTTGCAATATCAATATACATATTCTTAACGTGTGCGTTAAAATCATCCTTGGGAACTTTTAAGAAAAGTGATGCAACCATAATCTTGTTATCAATATAAATACCTGCGCTAGAAACGCCGATTGCATCTACTCTTGGCATCTTTGAAGCAGCGGTAAGCATTGCTTCCTTAATACCTTCGTAATGATAGCGGTAATCTGAATTAGTCTTGGGATGCCAAACTACTTCTTCGCTATAAACAACCTCTCCATCTATAACGGCGCTAACCTTTCTATCGCTACCGCCTGCGTCAAAGCCTATTCTGCAACCGTCTAAATGACCGCCGATTGCAAGCGAGCATTTCTTTTCTTCGGGGAAGCTTTGCTCGTCTACGCAAACAACTTCAAAGGGCATTTCGTAAACGCCTGCCATAAATTCAAAGTCAAAAGCGCGCGCGCCGGTTAAAGAATAATCTTCGTGAATGCGGTTATAAACGTATTCATCACCGCAAATATAAATTTTATATCCGCCTGCAACCCATAAAATAGATTTAATAATACGCTCTGCAATTTCATAGTTGCGTACCTTTTGTTCTTCCGTTGGGTTAGCAAAAATTTCTAAATTATAAACGTAATTAAAGCCGTTATTACGCTCTACGCAAATCTTTAGGGTTTTGTGTTCTGCCTTTAAAACTTCCGCTTTAAATTCGCGTAACACGGTTATCATAGGAATAAAATGCTTATCGTG
>JAZSMG010000176.1:0-4491 GCA_045535775.1 Christensenellaceae bacterium
AGCAACAAGCTTAACCTCGGGAATATCTAAGCCCTCTCTTAAAAGGTTAATACCAACTAATACGTCTATATCACCCTTTCTTAATTCGCTTATTATTTCTATTCTTTCAAGCGTATCTACGTCAGAATGCATATAACGCACCTTTTTATGCTGTTCTTTAAGGTAATCACTAAGGCTTTCTGCCATTTTTTTGGTTAGAGTTGTAATTAACACCCTTCCGCCTGAATTTATCGTTTTGTTTATTTCGTTTAGTAAATCGTCAATTTGATTTTTTGTTGGCCTAACCTCTACAGGCGGATCAATAAGACCTGTAGGACGTATAATTTGCTCTACTACCTGCCCCGCTTTACTAAGCTCGTAATCAGCGGGGGTTGCTGAAATATAAACAATTTGCCCCACTCTTTGATCGAATTCTTCGTACTTTAAGGGGCGGTTATCGTAAGCCGAATTTAAACGGAAACCAAAATCAACAAGGTTTTCCTTTCTTGACCTATCGCCGTTATACATTGCCCTAATCTGCGGAACGGTCATATGGCTTTCATCAATAAAAAGCACAAAATCATCAGGAAAATAATCAAGCAACGTAAATGGCGGTTCGCCCGGATTTCTACCGTCAAAATATCTACTGTAATTTTCTACACCGCTACAGTAGCCAATTTCACTCATCATTTCTAAATCGTAAGTAGTTCTTTGGCGAAGGCGCTGGGCTTCAAGTAACTTTCCGCTTTGTTCAAGGGCGGCAACCTCTTCCTCCATATCCTCTTCTATCTGCTTTAACGCGTTAGTAAGCTTTTGCGTTCCAACGGCATAGTGACTTGCAGGGAAAATTACCGCGTGCTTTAACTGTGATATTGTTTTGCCCGTAACAAAATCCGTTTCACATATTCTATCAATTTCATCACCAAAAAACTCTATTCGTAACACGATTTCAGAGTTTGATGCGGGAAAAACGTCAACTACGTCACCTCTAACGCGGAAGGATGAACGTTGAAAATCTATATCTCTTCTTTCATACTGAATGGCAACGAGCTTTCTCATAAGCTCATCCCTATCCATCTGCATACCGGGGCGCAATGATATTGCCAAATTGTAATATTCTTCAGGCGCACCTAGGCCGTAAATACAGGAAACAGATGCAACTACTATTACGTCGTTTCGCTCAGATAATGCAAAGGTTGCACTGTGACGCAGTTTATCGATTTCATCGTTTATAGATAAATCCTTTTCTATATAGGTATCCGTTTGAGGTATATACGATTCCGGTTGATAATAATCGTAATAAGAAACGAAATATTCCACCCTGTTTTCCGGGAAAAACTCCCTTAATTCGTTACAAAGCTGGGCCGCAAGAGTTTTATTGTGCGCAATAACCAAAGCCGGTCTTTGCAAATTGTTTATTACGTTTGCAACGGTAAAGGTCTTACCACTACCGGTAACACCTAATAATACCTGTTCCCTTAATCCGTCCTCAATCCCCTCCGTAAGCTTAGCAATTGCTTGAGGCTGGTCGCCTGTTGGCTTATATTCAGAATGTAAAATAAATTTATGCTTTTCCTTCATATGCAACCTCAACCTTAACTAATCTAACTTTTTGCAGTAATCACACAAAAATACCGTACAGTAATTTACCGCAAATAAAAGTGACCAACGCACTTAAAACCGCAAATAATACTCTTAATAAAAGTTCTTTTGTTTTGTTCCTTTTTTGATTGTGAAAATCTATTCCCTTTTTCTGTAACTGAATATAAACGTAGGGCTCGCCTTGCCTATCTGCAAAGGTTATATCCAACAGCCCTTCTCTTTCTAAATTTAAAAGAACAGAGCGCATTTTGCCTTTATCTACTAAAACCTCAAACTGTGATTCCAATTCGTTAAGAGGAATTAATTTTTTACCCGCTATAAGTTTGGGATATATACCGCTAAATATCGCCTTAGATATCTTATCAACCATGGTATACCCCTAAAAAAAGTAACAATAATTGAAATATTAAACAACCAAAAAATGCACCTAAAAAAGAAAATACACTAACCTTTTTAAATAAATCCTGCTTAAAAGTGTATTCTTCTTGTTTTTTCTTAAAATACTGCCTTCCGCTAGCGGTTAACGAAAGCAAATACTCCCCGTCATTGCTATACTTAAGATTAACGTAATTTTTTTCTGCTAAATCTAAAATACCCTTGTGTACTTCGCAGTTTAAAAAATCATCACAGTTAAAAATTTTAAAGCCTTCAGGGGCAGTATCGTTTATAATTTTTAAAATATTTTCCGAGTTTTTATCAAGCATACACAACTATTTTGTGTGTAAAAAAGCTTAATATTTATTCGCTACTAAAATGATACCACATTTTTAAAAATTTATCAATTATATACGTAAATTTCTTGACATCTTTTTAAAATAATTGTATTATATTAAAGCATTAAGCATAATTTTTGTCGGGATGGCGGAATCGGCAGACGCGTACGTTTGAGGGGCGTATGGGATACCCGTGTGAGTTCAAGTCTCATTCTCGACACCAGAAAAGGTCAAGTTCTAAACTTGACCTTTTGTTTTTTATATACTTTTGCAATAAACGGTTAAATGATTTAATTCTTATAACAAAATTTAATCGCCGTTTACGGCATTACATTCATAATTTTATTTAGCTATTTTTTCAAAAAAATATTCAAGAGTGGGAACTAACGAGTGCTTTTCGTAAAGTTGTAAAATATCTTCCTTCGTCATCCATTTCACTTCACAAACCTCGTTAGTGGTGGCTAAACTAAGATCAATATCTCCTGCATACGTGAACAGCCACGCATCCATAATATCATTTATTCTGGTCTTTGTGTAAAATACTGTGCCTTCACAATCGGTTAAGTCAATTCCAACCTCTTCTATAGTTTCCCTTATAACCCCTTGATAACTGTTTTCACCACGCAAAACGGAACCGCCAACGCATTCCCATAACAAGGGAAAAGTCGGTCTTGAAGCATCGCGCTTAGACATTAAAAACCTATTATTTCCATCAGTTATCCAAACGTGCACAACTAAATGATAATACCCTTCGGGAATGGGTTTACCCCTTACGTGAGTCTTATTTGTTATTCCCCGGTCTTTAGTATATAAATCCCATATTTCCATATCTTTACCTCACTAAAGATGATGTTTTAACGTTATTAAGTGTACTTTTTAAACTTTTAATCTTCAACAAAAAGAACTGCCCATCCACTTCAATTTTAACGCAATCAGTGGAAACAATATCGCATTTTAGCCCGTTTTCAAAGCAAACGCTAAGTAGCCAAAGTGAAATATCTAAAACGTCGGTTGTTATATTTTTATTAAATAAGTTATCTTCTTTTTTATCTGCTTTCATTTGTTACCTAAATACAATTATTCATTTTAAGTATACATCAAAAAAGCGGTGTGTCAATAGGTTTATGACATAATTTTACAATTTTTATCAAATTTAAATAAAATCGGTTGAAAGTCTCTCATCTAAAAGAAATTTCAACCGAGTTTTTTTTATTTATTAAGCTTTGAAAAATAGTAGTTTTTCATATAGAGAGCATCTAAGTCCTGCATACCTGCAGACTCACAAATAATTACGGGTTCTAGTTCTAAATCTATTAAAGCATCCGCTAAAGGCTCAAATTCAGGCCCGTAAACCTCATCATCAAAATTTAAGTGGCGAATTTCACCCTTTGCACCGTACTGTATTTTAGAAAAATGAACGTGAAAATGCTTCATTCTATCATAACCCAATTCATCAATCATAAATTGCAAACGGTCTTTAAAATCTTCCTTAGTCTTTAAACTTCCGCCTTCACGTGAGTTAACGTGTCCAAAATCAACGGTGGGAATATAAATTTTATCTATTTTACAAATTTTCGTTATTTCCTCCACCGTGCCAAGCTGAGCATATTTCCCCATCGTTTCAGGACAGTATAAAAGATTATCCATATTAGTTGCATAAATTACGTCGGTTAACCTTTTAAAATTATCAAGTGCCCTATTAAATGCATTTTCACGGGTATCCTTACCTTGTGTTGCAGGGTGAATAATAATTCTATTTCCACCCATTAAAGCAACCATTTCTGCACTTTTAATAACGTAACCTATGGATTTATCTATCATTTCCGGTTCTGGATTGGAAAAATTTATATAATATGGTGCGTGAACACTTATTTTTACGTTATTTTCTGCAAAGGCTTTACCAATGGAAAGAGCCTTCTCTTCACTCATTAAAACGCCCCTGCCAAATGAATATTCAAAAGCATCAAGCCCCATATTTTTAACCCATACAGCGCTTTGCTCGCTACTTTTTAAACCTGCTGCAAAAAAGCCTTCGGAATTACCGCTTGGTCCAAACAAAATCATCTTATCACCTTTAAATCTTCTTCTAACTGTAAAATTAATTGATTAACACTATCAAACTTCTTATTTTCTCTTATAAAAAAATCAAAATAAATTTTTAATTTTTTACCGTACAAATCACCTGAAAAACCGTCTA
>JAZSMG010000145.1:0-11475 GCA_045535775.1 Christensenellaceae bacterium
CATTAGCTTTAAGTCTCAAGCAGTTAAGGACGCTATTAAAGCTTACGAAGAAGAAAACTTTGACGTAGAAGATCACAGCGGTCATAATCACGGCTAAGCAAATTTAATAAATAATAAGGCGTGGCGAGTTTTTCGTTGCGCCTATTTTTTATATAAAGAAAAACCACGCAATTGTCGCGTGGCTTGGTAGAGGTTTGCCTGTGAGTGGAAAAGAGCCTTCCACAGTGGGGGAAGGGGGACCACGTTAGTGGTGGATGAGGTGTTTGGGTAAAAAATATAAATAAAAATTAAAGCACTAAATTATACAACTCCTCATCCGTCACTCGAAAGCTCGTGACACCTTCTCCCGCAGGAGAAGGCAAAAGTGAAACCCGTTGACGGGTAGCAGGTAATAAGTGCATGACTGGCAGGTCAAATAAAAAGCACATTTGTGCTAGCCTGTGAACAAGGGCTATGCCCGAAAAATAAAAATCACCCGATATTGAAGTGAACCCCAAAGTTTAGACAAAAAAATATTAAATTTGTGTGCGGTTTTGCCTTTGGGGTAGCGCAAGATACAAGGGGGTTGGTTATTAGTGTAACTAGTTCTATCGGCTTTTTAAAGATAAATTTAAAGCGAAAATATTTTTACTTGATTATTATAATAATAAGGACAGTGTTTTTTTTGCTTAAAGTCATATATTTTACCCTGCGTTTAATATGCTATTATAAAAGCAAAAAGGGATAAAAATTTTTAAATATTCCATTAGTAATTTTTATTTCTTATGCTGTGAATAAGTGTAAAAAACTGCCGTTTTTTAAAAAGTCATCAAATAGGTCGATTTTCTTGGTTTTTGTGGATAAACGGTAAAAATTAACCCTAAAAACCTTCAAAGTGTTGATAACTGAACTCTAGAGGGGTATTTTTGTGGATAAAGTATGAAAATTTTTTAAAAAAATCGAAAAAATTTTCGTTTATCACTTGATTATTATTAAAATATATTATATAATATTAGCAGAAGGATATGCGGAGGGGTATATTATACCCTTTTCCTGATCGATTAAGGTTCGCAAATTTGTCCATAAGAGGTAGATTATGAAAATCTGGTTATCTAACGATGGTAAGAGTAGTGGCGGAAGAAGATTTTTCGCGCGCGTAGAAGAGGTAATGGTTGATAAGAACGGTAAGCCCGTTTACGTTCCCACGCCTGCATCAATGCAGGTTGTTGAGCCTGCCGTTGAACCTGCTCCCGTTGTAGAGCCCGTGGCGCCTGCTGCACCCGTTGCTCCGGCAGAACCTACTTCTATCAAAATGGAACCCATTAGGGTTGTTGTGGAAACAACGCCTATTGCACCTGTTGCTCCCGTTGTTCAAATGGATAACGGCATGTTAGAGTTACTTGGTGAAGTAGTTGGCAAGTGCGATGCTATTATCGACCTACTTGCAAATAGCGCTAGGGAAGTTGTTATTCAAGAGGTTGTAGCTCCTGCTCCTGCAGAAGAGCCTGCTGAAGAACCCGCACCTGCTGAAGAGATTGCTGCTACGGAAGCCGTTGAACCTGCTCAAGAGCCGGAAAATACTTTCGTATTTATGGCTACGGAAGAGCCTGCTCCTGTTGAACCGGTTGCAGAATTCATTCCCGTGGTAGTACCTGCAGAAGAAACTGCTCCTGTAGAAATCGAACCCGTTCCTGTTGAAGAAGCTCCCAAGGCTCCCGCTGTAAGAAGCCGTTGCTTTGCAGAAAAGATGCGTGATGCTTCAGAAATCTTACAAGATAGATACGATGAGCTTAAGAATTATGCTCTTCGCTTTAGAAAACTTAAATCAAGAATTTCAAGAAAGTTTGATAGTATTAACCAAGGTAGATTCCAATTCGTTAAGCTTGGCGTTGCAGGTAAAACCTTAAAGCTTTACCTAAATATGGATATTAATACTACCGATCCTAAGTTCCACTGTAAGGATATGTCTGATAAGAAGACTTACGTAACCGTTCCCACTATGCTTCGTATTAAGTCTGGTAGAGCAGTTAAGTACGCTAAGATTCTTATTGACCAATGTGCTGAACAACACGGAATGTTAGAAAGAAGAAAACCCTTCATCGTTGACGCTATGGCTCTTATTGAAGAATCTTTAGCTGCTAAAGACCTTCCCGAAGGCACTGATGCAGATACTGACGTTGACGTAAACGGTGATGCTGAATAATTTTTATTAGCCTTACAAAAGATGAAAGTAAACGCATTCTTCATAACAGAAGAGTGCGTTTTTGTTACAGGCGTTTATTGGTTATTTGATAATAGTTATAAAGCTTTTAATTAGATTATATTATAATAAGGAAAGATTGTTTTTATAAATCGTTGGGTTAAATATGAAAATTGCAGGATTGCAAAAATTAACTTTATTAGATTATCCAGAGCACACCGCTTGTACCGTTTTTACGGCAGGGTGTAATTTCCGTTGCCCCTTTTGCCATAATTCAGACGTGGTGTATAATAAAACGGAAGGAGTTAGCGAAGAGGAGTTTTTTGAATTTTTGGCTAGCCGTAAGGGTAAATTAGATGGTGTTTGTATTACCGGTGGCGAGCCACTTTTGCAACCCGATTTAATTGAATTTATGCAAAAAATAAGAAAGCTTGGCTTCTTGATTAAGCTTGATACCAACGGCAGTTTGCATGACAAATTAGTTGCTATCGTAAACGAAGGCTTATGCGATTACGTTGCGATGGACGTTAAATCCAGCCCCAACGGCTATAATATCGCTTGCGGTGGAATGGTAAACGTAGATAACGTTTTAAAAAGTATAGCCTTTCTTATTGGACAAAATAAAATAGATTATGAGTTTAGAACAACCGTCGTTAAGCAGTTGCATTCCAAGCAGGACTTTGAAGAAATTGCAAGTCTTTTGACGGGGTGTAAGCGATATTTTTTACAGCAATACAAGCATTCCCACAAGGTTATAAAAGAGGGGTATTCCGCTTATTCAGAGGTGGAAATGAAAGAGTTTTGCAAGATTGTAAAAGGGTTTGGTATAAATTGCGCTCTTCGCGGAATAGACGGTTAAAGGTTAATAAAAAAGAGTACGTTATTTAAAAATAACAACCAAAAGTCATAATTATGAAGGATTTATATAAATGAAAGAAAATAAAAAGGTAGCAGTTTTTATAGATGCAGAAAATATATCCGCCCGCTTTGCAGACCGCTTGTTTGCAGAGGCGGCAAACTACGGTGACGTTATAATTCGCAGGGTTTTTGCCGATTGGTCCAGTGCAAACGTTCAGGCTTGGAAAGAAGTTGTAACGCGCCATTCAATAATTGCAGAACAGCAATTTTCTGCCGTTAAGGGTAAAAATTCGGGGGATATTTCGCTTATTATAAACGCAATGATGGTGCTTTTTGAACGCGATATAGACGTGTTCTGTTTGGCTTCTTCAGATAGTGATTTCACAAGACTTGTTCAAGTTCTTCGTGAGCGCGAAAAAACGGTTATCGGTCTTGGATTAAAGCAAACCGCACAAGCATTCGTAAACGCCTTTTCTGAATTTATTTATTTAGACAGTGAGGCGAATAAAGATAGTAAACCCACGCCGGAAAAGAAGAAGGATAAGCATCAGTTCTTCATTGAGCCGGATAGACTTAACGTATTAAAAGAGGTTATAGATAAACTCATAGAAGAGGACGGTTGGGCGCTTTTTGCGCGCATTGCCACCGAAATGAAAAATCAATTTTCGGACTTTGTGCCCCGCAACTATAACTGTAAATCGTTAAAGGAATTGATGTTTAAAATTCAACCCAAACTTGGTAATTATGATATTCGCACCGCTCAAGACGGCACAACTATGTTCTTAATTCCCGCTGCGCCTAAGGAAGAAGAGGTTAAAAAGAGTAAAACAAAGCAGATTAAACGCGCGCCTAAAAAAGCAGAAAATAAAGATAACAAAAAGCAAAAAGTATATAAAAAGCGCATAAAAGCGCCCAAGAATTAAATAGTTGAAATTTTGTAAAAGTGCCCCTATAAGTCGATTATCCGGGCATTTTTATGTTTTAAAAAATAAACTTTTGGAATAATTTTTTAAATTTGAAACTTTTTTTAATTTTTTTTCGCCTTGTATGTGAAGAGAAAAAATAAAGGGGCCCTTTATGACTGATGAAAAGAAGCTCTTCAAGGCAATACGCTTAAACAAAGGCAAGGAGGAAGTTTTTCGTTATATCTATAATAAATATAAACCGCTGGTGTTTTTCGTTTGTTCAAAATTTTTAAAAAGCGAATTTGATATAAACGACGCAGTTGAAGAAACCTTTATAGAGTTATTCAAAAATCCCTTAAAGGTGGGTAGCAATTTAAAGGGATACTTATCGGTTGCGGCAAAGCATAATTGCTTAGATATGATTAGAAAGAATGCTAAGTATCCAACCGTAGAACTCGATCAAGGCGTTAACGTTGCTTGTGGCGGTTTATCTGTGGAAGAGAGCGTTTGCTCACACGATGCATTTAATTATATAGTTAAGTTAATGCAAAGCTGTTTGCAAAAAGAGGACGTAGATATAATTTTACTTCACGTAACGGAAGGCTTTACCTTTGAAGAAATAGCCTTGAAAAAAGAGCAAAACGTAAAAACGGTAAAGAGTAAATATTACCGTGCATTAAAAAAATTAAAAATACGGATGGAAAGGTAGATGAAAAAGAACGAAAAAAAACTTTTAAACGCCGTATATGAAAAAATAGAAGATAATACCTCTTTTGAAAAAATCGCAATAAAAAGCGGTGTGAAGCTAGACGTAAAGAAAAAAGAAAGCCCATTAAAGCTTCTTTTTAGTCGCAAAAATTTGGCGTATGCGTTAAGCATTGTTGCCGTTATTGCGTTGCTAATTCCAATAGGTTTAATTTTTAAAAAAGAGAATGGCGTTAAACAAATAGTAATAGCAAACCTCAACGAGCTTGCCGTTGAATATCAGTTAAATAGCAATTTTATATCTAGTGGTATAGTGGTTAAAAAGCAGTTTGCTGACGGAAGGGAAGAGCTTTGTTTATCTGATGAAATAGAAATTGATTCTTCTGCGTTTAAAGTTGGCGTTGTGGGGGAATATCCCATTACCGTTACTCTTAAAAAGAATAGAAAAATAACTACTCAGTATACGGTGCAAATAAATAACGAATACCTTTGTGGAATAGACGTAGAGCTTAAACGTAGCGTTTATTTTCTTGGCGAAAAAATAGGCAAGGATGATATAAAGGTTTCTAAGCTGCTAGTAAATAAAGAACTTGTAGGTGAAGATTTTAGCGGTGAAATTGGAAAAGTGCAACAAGAACTAGCGGTAAAAAAAGAGGGCAAGCAAAGCGAATATACCATAAAAAAGCCGGAAGGTTTTTTAACGGAAGAAGGTGTTCATGATTTGGGTATAGTTTTAAACGGTAACGAGCAATTTAGCTTTAACTGTACGGTTTTTGTTCAGGACTTAAATAACCTGTATCTTGATGGGCTTTATGCTTATACGGATGAAAATTTACAAAACGGCCCCACCTTTTTAGCATTTGCAATCACGCAAAACTTCATTACTTCTTATTATTCAGAGGTGGTTTTAGAGGGAAGAATAACCAAGCAAATAGTTGATGGGCAAATACAAATTACTGATGCTGATAATTTACAAAAAGCCATCTATAGCACGGTTAACGGCACTTTAAGCTTTAAAGATGATGTAAATAATTCTAACTTTACATGCTTTAAGATTGGTGTTAACGATTTTTTAATAAGGCTTAAAGGCGATAATTTTTATGATAACAGATATTATCTTGCAAAGGGCGGTAAACTTTCAAATGGGACCGTGGAATATTTAAAGAATACCTATGGCGGAATTTGGAAGGATGAACAAAGAAGTGAGGCAGTTGATGAAAACACTATTTTTACCAAGGATACTTCTTTGTTTGTTGGAAATAAAAACCCATAACAACAAGTTATAAAACAAGATAAACACAAAAGTTTTTTGATTATATTAGGAGGTGAAAAATGAAAAAAGTAATTTGTTTGATATTTGCCGTAATTTTTTCTTTGGGGCTATTCGTTGGATGTAAGGACTCTAATAACTCAGCCCTTCCGGAAAATTCCTTAACGGAAAGCGGGTCGGCAGAGGAATGGATAGACCAGGCCCTGTCGCAATTAGCCGTTTTAACCTTTAAATACGCAGAAGAAGACGGTAACGGTCATTTGGCAGAAAGCTCTGCAACGCCACGATATACTTTTATATATGAATTTAAAATAGGTCACGTTATAACTAAAGAGGAATATGATAAAATATATAAAGAGGTTACCGCAAGAATACCTAACAATTCAGGTGGATATTATACCTTTGAAGGTTTTTATTCTACCTTGCAAGTATCTATACCTGCAAGCAGAAATGACTTTTATATCGGCTTTGAAGTAACTAAATCGCAAACCTTTTACTTTACTTGGATAGGTGGAGAGGCTCAGCCCCCCACGGGCACTTTTACCTTAACGGTTATAGATAACTCTAATCGATTAACCGATTTACCAAGCAACGGTAAAATCGTGTTTTGTCCCGGTCAAACGATAGTGCTGCATTCTACGATTATTATGGATGCGGATCTTGGATTCTATTTAGAAAACGGATTGCTCTATTCCGGTATTACAAGTGCTTTACCCCCAAGTGAAACGGAAAGTGGATTTGATGAGTGGGAATACGAGCTTGATATGTGGTTTTATGAGGACGTAACCTTAATTTTTAAGCCAATACGGCAATACCATTCAAGTGAGTTATTCGATTGGCAAACCACTTTAGAAGAGTGTGAAATATCTTCCGTTAAAATAGAAAGCGGTTATTACGGCGTAGCGCCCGGCTCTTTTACCACTGTTAGAGTAAGCGAAAGCGCTAACGATATACAAGCGGTAATTGATTATTTACAGGTATTATTTTTACAAGATGCGCCTATTACGGAAACCTCCGTTTACGGCGGTGGTGGTTCAACGTTAACTATATACACCAATCAAGGCGAATTTAGTCTAACGCAAAGCTACGGCTTTATTTACGTTGGCGATAAATATTATGAGCCAAGCCAAAGAATACCCCAGCTTACCGAATACGAAGAGTATTACGGATTTGTAACCTATAAAAACATTAGCACTCTTTATATTGCGGGCGAAAAGGTTAAAGAATACTCTAATACTTTGGGCGAAATAGTATTTGTAAAGGCGGAAAATTCAGATAAGCCAATAGTTGATTATGGCTATAATTTTATTTTAGAAAACAGTTTTGAAATAAGGCTCTTATCACCCAAGCATTTCTTGTTTGAAAATCAATGCTTTTACGTTGTTGGTGATATAGATTTTACTCAAATTTTTGATGATTACGCAAGTAAATAATCTACAAAGTCAATAAAAAAGCGCTCTACCCGTTAAAATACCGGATAGAGCGTTTTTATTTTAATTGTTTTTAGAAATCGCCGTAAAATGCGTTAAAGGTAAAACTGTTTGCTTTTAGGGAATTTTAAGTTGAGCGCCTGTTGGCGTATTTACTTAAAATATAAAGAGGGGACCTTTTGTAAATAGCCGTAATAAAAATCAAAAAAGCTAACCGTTCTAATAATTGCATAAACGCAAAAGGGCAATGCAATTAAAAGAGCAAGTGTAAAAAGTGTTGTTCGCGTGATGTTTTTCATATTTTTTAAAGCGATAAAGTAAAAAACGTACCCAACAACAAAGCCTAAAGTGTTTGCGCATAAATCACCAAGGGCAAAAAAGCCTAAAAGGGTAAATAACTGATAAATTTCAAACGTTAATGAAATTAAAAAACTAATAAGTAAAAATTTAAAAAATGCAGTTTTATTGGTAAGTATCGGCAAAAAAATTCCAAACGGAACAAAAACTAAAACGTTTAAAATAAAATCAATAAATTCAGGTAACGTATCTTCCGCAAGAAATAACGGGGTAAAGGCGATAGCCAGTCTTTCTTTGAAGGATATAATAGAAAGCCCTTCAAAGGAATCGAAAATAACAAGCTCGTCACCCGTTTTAAAGATAATGATAAAAACAAGCAAAATAATAAAGCAAATAAAAAGCAACCGGCTAACTACTTTAAAGGTAGTTGGTGAAAGTAAAAATTTTCTTATTGTTAACATAATAAACCGCCTTGTAAAAGGTGTATATTGCAATAAATTCGTTAGTAAATTTGGGGTAGTTGTTTTAGCAGTGAAATATAAAACTCGAAATTTAAAGCAGTTGTTGTAACAGCGTATATACTGATGGGAATTGCAATTAAAAGTATTATAAAATAAATAATCGCTAAGGTGTATTTTTTCATTTTGGAGGCTATCAAAATATAAAAAACGTACCCAACAACAAAGCCAAGAGTGTTTGCAAGCAAATCGCCGGCATCAAACACACCCCACATGGTAATAAGCTGGAACACTTCAAAAAATACAGACGTTAAAAGGCAGGTAAGTAAAAACTTAAAAAGTGTACGCTTTTTAGTGAGTGTGGGTAAGAAAATGCCAAATGGTAGAAAAACTAAGATATTTAATAAAAAATCACCGGGTGATCTTTTAATTTCGCGAATAAAAACGTCCACAGGTAAAAACCCATTTAAAAATCGCTGTGTAAGAGTCTTTTTAGAAGCCAGAGTGAATTTTTTTAAAAAACGTTCCTGTTCACCTACTTTAAATATTATAATCCAATTAAGCAGAATAATAAAGCAAGTAAATACCAAAACCGTTAAAAAACGATATACTTCTGGATTTTTTAAAGCATTTCTTAATTTTTTCATAACGTTTTGTAAAGATATACTGAAAAGTGTGATAAAGTTTCTGAAAATTCGTAAATTAAAAAGGGTATAACAAGAATTATAACTATAACGTTTACATACTTGATTGCCGATTTTATAAATCTTTCGCCCAAAAGATTATAAATAATAACCCCTAAAAAATATCCAAGGGTATTTGCTATTAAGTCATTGCTGGAAAAAGAACCCACGCGTGTAAAAAGCTGTGCAAGTTCAAAGCAAAGCGAAAAGCAAAGGCAAAATAACGCGCCCTTAAAAAGTGAATGCTTTTTATTAAGCAAGGGTAGGTAAATACCAAAGGGTAAAAAGGCAATCGCGTTTAAAATAAAATCTTTTATAACGGTTTTGGGTGATCTTGAAAGCTTGTCGAATGGGATTAAATTATAGGTAAATCTTTCCCAAAGATCCCTGTGAAGGTTTCTTTTGTAGTTTTTAATAACCGAAGTATACCTGTTTGCTTTAAAATAAATCCCCCAAATAAGCAGAGCCACAAAGGTAAAAAAAGATAAGTAAAGCAAGACGTCAAGAAGTTTTTCTTTTTTACTTTCTGGTAATGATAGCATTTAATTTTTTTCCCCCATCAATTGTTCCACATGCTATTATACGCCCTAAAAATACAATTGTCAAAACAAAACACGTTTAAAAATGGGTAAAACACACTTTTCGTTGTATATTCACAAGAGTGTCACAATAACTTCACAAGTTCATTATTTTATAGTTAAATAAAAAATTAAAAACGCATAAACGGCAAAATATTTTTAATGGGCGCGTGTATACCTTTGTTAATCCGCCCTTCTTGCTTGACAGCAAAAAAAAGTTGTGCTAAACTATTTAGCGGTAATAAATTATGAATAAAGAGATTGTTTTAACGAGGTTAACAGAAGAAGAGTGCGGTGCTCTTTACGCCGTTATGCGCCCCATTTGGCTTGATACCTATTCCTTTTTGCCAATAGAGCAAATAGAGCTATTGCTTAACAAATACTTTTCCCAAGAGGGGATTAAGCTTTACCTTTCAAAGGGTTATGAGTATTACGGTATAAACGGCGAAGGCCTACTTGTGATTTGCGAAAGGGAAGATTGTATTTATATAGATAAGCTATACGTTTACCCTCAAAACCGTGGAAAAGGGCTTGCTTCATTAGTGTTCAAGTATTTGATTGCGAAGCGCAAAAAGTGCTTAATGCTTAACGTTAATAGGAATAACTTAGTTGCCGTTAACTGCTATTTAAAAAACGGCTTTAAGGTGATAAAGGAAGAGGTTATTCCGCTTGGCAACGGCTTAATAAATTACGATTACGTTATGAAAAAAGAGGTTGAATAATTTTATGTATATAAGAAAAGCAACGTTAGAGGATTTACCTGCTTTAACTAAATTTTATAATCAGGTTGTGGATTATTTATATCAAACAAAAAACTATCCCCGTTGGGAAAAGAACGTTTACCCCTGTTTAGAAACAATAATGGAAAAAATTCAAAAAGGTGAGCAATATATAGGTTTTTTGGGCCCCTTTGTAGGCGGTGCCTTCGTGTTTAACGAGGACCCTGCCGGCGATTATTCCGTTGGGGATTGGCAGCAAGCTTTAAAAGAAGGGGAATATGCAATCATTCACACTTTAGCGGTACATTATTCCTTTTATAAAAGGGGATTAGGTGGTGAAATGGTGAATTACTGCATAAATTTAGCCAAAGAGTTGGGCTATAAAAGCCTTCGGATAGACGTTGTTCCCGATAACTATCCTGCAAGGGAACTTTACGAAAGGCTGGGATTTAGTTACGCGGGCAACAAGGATTTAGGGCGCAATTTTGAAGATATTCCCACATTTTGCCTATACGAGTATGATTTAACCAAGAAATAAAGTGTTTTAATTAAAAATTAACAATTTATAGGTACATAAGTATTGAAATAATAAACAAGGTACGTATAAAGTGTAAAAAACGTCTTTTAAAACAAAATTAAATAAAAAACAAAAAAACACTTTTAAGGAACACTAGCAAAATTAAACGTTAACAGTGTACCACAAAAGTGTTTTGTTTTTATGAAAAATACACCCCTTTACGCTTGCCTAATCGGTAAGAATGCAGGGGTGCTTTTCTTTTTTTGCTTTTTACGCAAAAGAGTTTTTAATAACGCCGTTATTTAAGCTTTTGCTTACTTAGCCCTTGGTTTAATTTGTTCTAGCACGCGTGTTTTTAAAAGAACGAGCATTACCGCTAAACAAATAATAAGGTCGGGTATTAGGTAAACCGTTTGATAAAGTAAAGAGTAGCTTACGGCGCTGTTTGCAGGTAAATTTACCCAAATACTACCGTGGTTAAAGTAGAGTATGCCGGAAATAAAGTGCATTATAAATCTGCATAAAATACTTAGCGTCGTGCCTAAGGTAACCGTTTTTGCATTCAAGCTTAATTTGCTAAATAAGCCCATTACGCTAACTGATGCAAATGCAAGCAGGTAATCCAGCGTGAACGTTGCAGGCGTTAAAATGTAAGGGTCTTGAATAAACTGTAATAAGCCGTAAATCAAACCGCAAACAAGCGCCTTGGCAAAGCCGAAGTAGTAAGCGTAAATAAGCAGTGGCGCAAAAGACGCCAAGGTTATAGAGCCACCGTACTGCACGGGTGTTACCTTAATGAATGATAACACGAAGGATATAGATATTGCAACGCCAGCGTAGGCAATATCTTGGGTAGCAAGTTTTTTTCTTGCAAGC
>JAZSMG010000227.1:0-4825 GCA_045535775.1 Christensenellaceae bacterium
CTCTCGAAGAAGTTATATTAAATAAATCCATAACTCGCCGTAAGGCGAATATAACTGCGTAGCAATATCACTTGTCGTTAGACAAATATCACAAATCCGTTCACGGATTTATTTAGTTGCCGAATCCCTTGTAGGGACTCGGCTTTTAGCCACCTCTTTATTTACTGGTTGAAATGGCAAAATTTTTTGAGACTCTATCACTTCGCGTCGCTTGTTCCAGAGTGACAAAGACAAATACTTGTCATTCTGGAGTTTTCATTAGAAAACGATAGAATCTCTTGCGCTAAAGTAACGGTTTTATTTTTTGAGACTCTATCACTTCGCTTCGCTCGTTCCAGAGTGACAAAGACAATTACTTGTCATTCTGGAGTTTTCATTAGAAAACGATAGAATCTCTTAGTTCTATAATACGAGCCATTAGCCTTGCAATGAATTGCAACCTTTGGTTTTTGTAAAAAAAAGTAAGCCTATAGCGCGATTAACTCACACTATAGCCTTGTTTAGTATTTTATTAAATTGTGCTTTTTAGTGTATTGATTAACTTAAATATTACACGATATTACCATTTAATAACGTTGCCGTTTTCATCATAGTGCCAATACCTTCCGCTTGATGAAGGCTGGTTTTCGCTATAATAATAACGCGTTGCGTTTTTCATTTACAAGTTGTAAAATTCTTATTTTCAAAAAATCCCTATAAAAATATATACACATCATTTTTTGGTTTTTCCTATGATGTGTATATTTTTTTTGTGGTTTTAAGAGAATTTAATTTTTTCATTGTCATCAAGATGACCAAATATCTCATCTATATCAATATCAACATAATCATCTTCATCCGAAACATCATCAAAATCATTATCAATCTCAACGTTTTCATATTGTTCATTTTTACCCTTTATTTTTTTTGAATCAACATTATTGAAAGAAGAATATTCATTATTGACTAAGGCAAACCACAAATCTTCCATGCTTTCTTCCATACCTAACCCATATTGAAGCAATGCTAAATTTTCATCCGAGGATAAAACTTCATTTAAACACAAAAAAACCTTACAAGGAAAATCCTCCCCATAAACAAATTCTTCAAAATGTTCATCATCTATTTCTTCATATCTTATTTCGATTTGACCAGCTAGATAATCTAAAATATCACAAAAAACTTCTTTTATATCTGAATAACATATATCGGCAAAATCAACAAAACCGTTTCGTATATTTCTTGTATAAGATGAAGCAATAAATATTAATTTTAAAATAAAAATCAACTTCAAAATTAATTTATCTTCTTCGGTTTTGACTTGTAAAATATAATCTTCTAAGCAGAGAAATGGTGCTTTCATTATAGAAAAAGCTTTCCTATTACTAAAAGTATCACCGACAGCAACTAAAATTTGATGAAAAAAACCTTCTGTTAAATCATCATCTATTTGCATTAAGTAATGTGAAATAATAAAATCATTATTACTTTCAATTTCATATTTTTTCAACAATTTTCTTATTGTCGTACCATCCATTTTCTTGTTTCTCCTTATTAATTATTCACATCTCTCACAAAACAACGGCCTTAAATTTAAAAATGAGTAAATCTTATAATTTAAAACCGCTATCACTTAATTATACAAAAAAGGAGTTCCTTTTTCCTTTTTTTAAATGAATTTTTCCACATACAATCATTTATAATTTTCAATAAGGAGTGGTTATTTTAAAAAAGTGCCGATATAGGTCGATTATCAGCACTTTCATATAAATATTAAATTACATTAAACCCATAAAAAACAACTAAAAGTAAATCAATTACACTTTAACATAAAAAGCAAGGAGCAACTAACAAATGAAAAAACTTAAGATGGTAACAAATCAAAAACTTACCTTTGAAAAAGTAATAGGTAATTTAATTAAAACGCTAACGTAAAAAAATAAAACACGCTTTTATGATTTACCATAAAAGCGTGTTTTGTATTCTGTTTTACACTATTTCTACAGCAAAAGCACACCATAGCACGATTTTTTTTAGCTATAAGCAAAAACGCAAAAAGTTGCGCTATAGCGCGATTAACGGCACTTTTGCATAAATATTTAAAACGTTTAACTTAATGAAAAACTAAAAATGACACATGTAAATTAATAACTATTTAATATAAAATTCCAAGAATTACCTAATCAATGAAAAACTCAAAATAAAACCCAAGCAAAAAACACCCATTATATACTTAAACCCCCGCTATAGGTCGATTAACTGATATTTTACATAACAAAAAGCGGGATTAAAAATCCCGCTTTTTATTATTTTTCGTTAAATATTTAACTTATTATTACGCTTTAGGACCAGCCTTAACAAGAGCCTTACCAGCTTCGTTACCGGTGTACTTAACGAAGTTCTTAACGAATCTACCAGCTAAATCTTTAGCCTTTTCTTCCCATTGAGCTGCATCTGCATAAGTATCTCTGGGATCTAAAATACCGCTATCAACACCGGGAAGCGCTGTGGGAACTTCTAAATCGAAGTGAGGAATGGTTTTGGTTTCTGCTTTAAGGATTGAACCGTCTAAAATAGCGTCGATAATACCACGGGTATCCTTAATAGAAATTCTCTTGCCGGTTCCGTTCCAACCGGTGTTTACTAAGTAAGCCTTAGCACCGCTCTTTTCCATCTTCTTTACAAGTTCTTCTGCATATTTAGTGGGGTGAAGCTCTAAGAAAGCTTGACCGAAGCATGCAGAGAAGGTAGGAGTGGGTTCGGTTATACCTCTTTCAGTACCGGCTAGCTTAGAGGTGAAGCCTGATAAGAAGTAGTATTGAGCTTGTTCAGGAGTAAGAATTGAAACGGGGGGAAGTACGCCGAATGCGTCTGCAGATAAGAAGATAACGTTCTTTGCATCAGGAGCAGTAGATACGGGGCGTACGATTTTTTCAATGTGGTTAATGGGGTAAGAAACGCGGGTGTTTTCGGTTACAGAACCGTCTGCGAAGTCGCATACACCGTTTTCATCAACGGTAACGTTTTCTAAAAGAGCGTTTCTTCTGATTGCCTTATAGATATCGGGTTCTGAATCCTTATCTAGGTTAATAACCTTTGCATAGCAACCGCCTTCAAAGTTGAAAACGCCGTTATCATCCCAACCGTGTTCGTCGTCACCAATTAAAAGACGCTTAGGATCGGTTGAAAGAGTGGTTTTACCAGTACCAGAAAGACCGAAGAATAATGCGGTGTTTTTACCTTCCATATCGGTATTAGCTGAGCAGTGCATTGATGCCATACCGTTTAAAGGAAGATAATAGTTCATCATAGAGAACATACCCTTCTTCATTTCGCCACCGTACCAAGTATTTAAAATTACCTGTTCGCGTGAAGTGGTGTTAAATACAACTGCAGTTTCGCTGTTAAGACCTAATTCCTTATAGTTTTCTACCTTTGCCTTTGATGCGTTGTAGCAAACGAAATCGGGCTCAAAGCTTTCAAGCTCTTCTGCGGAAGGAGTAATAAACATATTCTTTACGAAGTGAGCCTGCCAAGCAACCTCCATAATGAAACGAATTGCTAAACGGCTATCCTTATTTGCGCCACAGAAAACGTCCATAACGTATAATTTCTTGTTGCAAAGCTCTTTAACTGCAAGTTCCTTAACTGCAGCCCAAGTTTCTTCACTGCAAGGATGGTTATCGTTCTTGAATTCATCAGAAGTCCACCAAACGGTATCCTTTGAATTTTCATCCATAACGATAAATTTATCTTTGGGTGAACGGCCAGTGTAAATACCGGTCATAACGTTAACTGCGCCAAGCTCGGTTACTTGGCCCTTTTCAAAGCCGGTAAGAGTGGGATCAGTTTCTGCTACGAATAAATCTTCGTAAGAGGGGTTGTGAACGATTTCAGTAGTACCTAAAATGCCGTACTTTGTTAAATCAAGTGTTTTCATTTTTTCTTCCTTTTATTTATTTTTTAAAATTTTTTATAATTTAAGCGTTATTACAAACAACGATTGATATTTTACCACAGTTAATCGTTTTTTGCAACTGTTTATTTATTATTTTAAAACAGAAATAGCGTCGCCAATAGTTTTTTCTAGCGCTTCCCTGCCGTATTTATCTACTTCTGCTTTATTCTTTTCGCCGTGAGTTAAGCAACCCGCGCCACCGATACAGCCGTTAATACAAGCCATACCTTCAATAAAGTTCGCATCTAAAACGTTTTTACTCTTGCGAAGAAGTGCCATTTTACATTGTTCAATACCGTCACACACGATTGGTTTTGCTTCAAAATCAATATTTTGTTCTTTAATAGCCTGCGCAACTGCATCTGATAAACCACCGCTACGGGCAAAAATTCTTCCGTAGTAAGAAGCGTTATCAAGAACACCCTCTTCTAAGGTAGATATATCCATATCACGACTATCAAATTACGCCTGTAATTCTTCAAAGGTGATAACGCAATCAACGTAATCCTTAACCTTATCCTTTTGGAATTCCATTTTCTTTGCGGTGCAAGGTCCAATAAATATAACCTTACAGTTGGGATCGTTGCTCTTTACGTATTTAGCAAGCGCTCCCATTGGGGATAAGTTGTGTGAAATAAGGTGAGTTAAATTGGGGAAATGCTTTTCTATAAAATCCACGAATGCAGGACAGCAAGAGCTTGTTAAAAATCCCTTTTCTGCAAGCTCTTGGCTTTCTGAATAAGCTACCATATCTGCACCAAGAGCCGCTTCTATAACGGTATAGAAGCCTAAATTTTTAAGCCCTGTGATAACTTGACCTAATTTTGCATAAGTGAATTGGCTTGAAATAGAAGGAGCAACGATTGCGTAAACCTTATATTTTGAATT
>JAZSMG010000244.1:0-21469 GCA_045535775.1 Christensenellaceae bacterium
TCTATTGGTTCTTGGGCATTCTATTCTTGCAGTAGTTTAACTTCGGTAGTAATTGGTGATTCCGTTACTTCTATTGGTGTTTCTGCGTTCGATGGTTGCAGTAGTTTAACTTCAGTTGTAATAGGTGATTCCGTTACTTCTATTGATTCTGAGGCGTTCTATAATTGCAGTAGTTTAAAAGAAGTATATTATAACGGTACTGCAGATGGTTGGAAGGATATTACAATTGATCTTTATAATTACAATTTAACAAATGCAACGCGGTATTATTATAGCGAAAGCGAGCCCACTTCAAGCGGAAATTATTGGCACTATGATGAAAACGGCAACGTTGTAAAATGGTAATTGGTTTTATATTTTAATTGTTAATTGACGCACAAAAAAGTGTAATTTAATAAAACAAAAAAGGGCTATAACGTGAGTTAATCGCGCTATAGCCCATTTTTTGTGCCTTTTTAATATAATTTTAAATGAAGTTTAATAAATAAGCATAAAAGGTTTTTAAAAATCGCTCGTTATAAAAATTATTAGTCAAGCTTTTTAATAAAAGACCTTCTGCGCTTGTGTTGAATGCTGGGGAAGTATTTCCATTGCGACTGAATGGGGTAGTTGTCTTCTAGGTTTAAGTTTGTTTCACAGTATTCAATATCCTTTTCGTGCATAAGGTTAATAAGCCCGTCTAGCACTATGCTGTTAACGCCAAGATTTCTATATTTGGGAAGAACTGCAAATTCATTCTATTAGCAAGCAAATTTTTAAAAAAGGCTTGCAAAAAACTTATAACAGTGGTATAATAACGTTAATATTTCATTTATGCTCTATTTAGCTAACAAAACATTATAAGGAGAAATCGTTATGAAAAGAAAAAGCTTAATTAAATTGTTTGTTTTAACCATTGCATTGTGCAGCTTTGTTTGCATGCTTACAGCTTGCGATGAAAATCAAGGAACAAGTTGTAATCACTCATGGCAAGAAGCTAATTGTGTAAATCCCAAAACCTGTTTGGAATGTGGAGCTGTTGAAGGCGAGGCGATTGGTCACACTGAAGTAATTGAGCCTGCGGTTGCACCAGATTGCATAAACACAGGTTTAACGGAAGGAAAATATTGTTCGGTTTGTAATGAAGTTTTAGTTGAGCAGAAAACTGCCCCCGCGCTAAAACACAACTTTAAAAATGGAAACTGTTTGCTTTGCGGTGAAACCTCAAGCGAGTTTTTTACGTTTACTTTGTTAACGGATGACAGTTATTCAATAAAAACCAAAGATCAAATAGAGTTACCCTCAGTTGTAAGTATACCTAAGACTTACAATGGAAAACCCGTTACAGTAATTGGGAATAGAGCCTTTTTCGGTTATAATAAGTTCACTTCAATAGAAATCCCTGATTCTGTTACAATTATTCAAGATGGCGCATTTTGGGGTTGTAGCGCATTAACGTCGATTAAAATCCCTGATTCTGTTACTAAAATGGGAGAAGCCGCATTTTTGGGTTGTACCGGATTAACTTCAGTAGAAATTCCCGATTCAGTGATTAAAATTAGTGATTATTTATTTGCTTGTTGCAGTGGTTTAACATCGGTGGTAATTGGTGATGGATTAACGTCTATTAGCGAATACGCATTTGCTGAATGTTCTAATTTAGAATCTGTAAAAATAGGCAGCGCGGTAAAATTAATTGATGATTATGCGTTCTCTATATGTACAAATTTAACTTCTGTTATAATGAATGACTTGGTTATGTCAATTGGTTATGGAGCATTCAATACTTGTAGTAGCTTAGCTTCAATTGAAATTCCTAGTTCAGTTACTAGTATTGGTGACGCGGTATTCTATGAATGCAGTAGTTTAACCTCAATTAAACTTCCTGATTCAGTAACATCAGTTGGTGTGGCTATGCTTTATAATTGCAGTAACTTAACTTCAGTTGAGCTTCCTAATTCTATTACGGCTATTAAAGATTACCTTTTTTTTGGCTGCAGTAAATTAAAGTCTATTGAAATTCCTGATACTGTTACCTCTATAGGTATGGCTGCTTTTTATGGTTGTAGCAGTTTAACCTCAATAGAAATTCCTGATTCGGTAACCTCAATTAGTGATGCTGCGTTTTATAATTGCAGTAAGTTAACTTCGGTTGAACTTCCTCGTTCCGTTACGGCTATCAGTGCAGACCTATTTCATGGTTGCAGCAGTTTTACTACTATTGTAATTCCCGATTATATTACTTCAATTGGCAATAATGCTTTTAATGGTTGCAGAAGCGCATATACCATTATAATTGCTGGTTCGGTAACTTCAATTGGTAATAATGCTTTTAATGGTTGCACTCAGGCAACTTTTTACTGTGAAGCGGATAGCAAACCTGCTGGATGGAGTGACACGTGGAATCCCCATAATAGAACTGTTATTTGGGGATGCGGTTTCGAGTTCGGCGATTAATAGTTTACCTAATAATGGTTATTTTGAAGTAAGAGCATTATTGGTGGTTGCAAATATTAAGTTCCCTTGGTAGGCACTTGGTGGTGGGGAACGTAAGGCCCTGCGAAGCAGAGCTTCGCGGAGATGTTTCAATAAGCTCAACATGACTAAAACTTAATAAAATTTAAAAAGCCTATAACGTGAGATAATCGCGCTATAGGCTTGCTTTTTTGTTGAAATATTTAATTATCTAAGCGCTTAATGAACGACCTTCTGCGCTTGTGTTGAATGCTGGGGAAGTATTTCCATTGCGACTGAATGGGGTAGTTATCTTCTAGGTTTAGATTTGTTTCGCAGTATTCAATATCCTTTTCGTGCATAAGGTTAATAAGCCCGTCTAGCACTATGCTGTTAACGCCAAGATTTCTATATTTGGGTAGCACCGCAATAAGAGCAAGGTCTAAGTGTTTGGGGTTGTTTATAACCTTAAGTAACTTTGCTAAAGTGCGCGGTGTAAGCTTGCCGTTACCGCCTGCAAGGGCATCACCAATAGATGGGAAGCATAAACCGAATGCAACCACGTTATCCTTTTTATCTAAAATAGCGCCAACGTAGTCCAACTTTATAAGCAAATTAAATTGTGAAACAAGTTGTTTTTTCATTCTGTCTGTAAAGGGAACGGTGCCGTAAAGCTCTTTATAGCCCTCGTCTAGAACGTAAAATATGCCGTCTTGGTAGCGCTTAAGAAAATCTCTGGTGTTTTTTGCCGTTGCAAGTCTAAGCTCGTATTTTTGCATAACAAGCTCTTTAATTCTGGTGATCTTTTCGTTCTTTTCCGGCTTAAAAAGCCTAAATTCTATCCAGTCCGTTTCCTTTTTATAGCCTTGCGCCTCTATCAACTTTTGATAATAGGGGTGGTTGTATTGCTCTTCAAAGGTGTTCGTCCAAGAAAAGCCCTCAATTAAAAGCCCCTCTCTTTCTAAGTCAGAAAAGCCAAGCGGTCCGCAAATAGCAACACAGCCCTTTTTTCTTGCCCAGTTTTCCACCGCCTCAAATAATTTATTGGCAGCTTCTTGGTTATCTAAACAGTCAAAACGGGTAAATCTTGCGCGCACTTCACCCATTTTTTGGTTGGATGCGTGCTGAATTATGCCCTGTATTCTGCCAACCTGCGTTTTACCCTCGTATGCGTTAAAAAACACGCTTTCGCAAGTGTCGTAATAAACGTTTTTCTTGGTAAAAATACTTTTTTCATCCGCGTAAAGTGGCGGTGTGTAACAGTGGTTGCCATTGTAAAGCTTGTTGGGAAAATCCAAAAAGTTCTTTCTTTCGCGCCTGTTTGTTACTTCTTTAATTGTAATCATAATATCCTTCTTTTTGTGTGGGTTAAACTAATCGTATTTAACCTTAGTAGTAAAATTATACCACTTTAAAATTAGAATGTAAAGTTGTTTTTTTAAATTACTTAGCAATATTTAGCAAAGTGCCTAACAATATCACACTTTAAGTAATAAAAAAATATTTAAAAAAGCAATAAAGTATTAAAAATTGTGTAAAGCACGTTGTGTGGGCAGTAACAAATTCTTTAAAGTGTTACCGCCGTATAACTGCTAATAACAATAAATCTCTGTGATTAGCCTCATATCGGTGGTGAAAGCAAGGGTGGTTAGCCTCGCTTTGGTGGTTTTGGCCGTGGTGTGATTAGCCTCGTTTTGGCGGTAATGCTTGATTTGGTGGCTACAACTAAAAAGTTCCTTTGGTAGTTATTGGCGGTTGTAACTGTAAAAAACCGTTGGTAGTTATTGGCGGTTGTAAATATAAAGCGCCTTTGGTAGTTAAATACTCAAGGGAATAAATCGTTGCAAATAGTTCCAACACTGTCGTAAAGACGGTAAGAGGAAATAATCATTTGGCTTTCTTCTTGAGAAAGGTAAATTCTTTCACCGTTTGCGCGCTTAATTTCCAAGGTGTAAAGGGTAAAACTATCTGTAAAGCTGAGCAATTGTTTTAGGCAGGTATCCTCTTTAACAACAAGGTGCTTGCACTCTTTAACGCACTTAGAATTTAAGCCGTGGCAAAAATAGGCGCGCACGTATGCGTTTTCTTTGGTCTTTTGTAGCGTTCCTGCCACGATAAAAGCACAAAAGAACAAAATAGAAATATTCGGTGCTTTAATAACTAAGGAATAAATAAAAAGGGCAAGTAAAAGGGTAGCAATAAAAAGCCCGCATATTTTGGCAATTAAAAGGCTGGTTTTGCGCTTGAGTTTTAAGGAAAGTATAGCGGTTAAAATTCTTCCGCCGTCTAAGGGGTATGCAGGTAAAAGATTAATCGTGAATATGCACAGGTTAGAAAAAACCACGCTTTCTAGGTATGGGTAGAACTCCGGCACAAGCCAAAACAGGCATGTAAAAAACACGCAAACGCATAGGTTTGCTAAGGGGCCGTAAAGTGCGATTTTTATTTCATCTTTATAAGAAAGTCCCTCTATAGCACCGTTAACCACTGCTCCGTATGGCATAAGCGATATTTTATTCATCTTATATCCCAGTCTTTCAGAGGCGAGTGCATGCCCAAGCTCGTGAATAAGTGCGGTTAGGGTAAAGTTTAAAAATAAAAATACTTTGCCCCGAAGAGCAAAGTATATGCCGAATAGAAAAAATAACGGATGAATAGATATTCTCATTATTTATTAAACACTATCGAATTTTCTACCGTTGCATAGTCGGTTAAAAGGCTTGCGCCGTTATAAAGAAAAACTTTAGCACTATTTTTTACGTAGCCTATTGGCATATGGCGCGAAACCTCTTCCCCTAATGAAAAGTAGACCATATCAAGCCCCTCTATCACGCTTGAAAAGCTGTTGCTGTGTTCAACGGTAAGGGTATAAGTGCCGTTTTCTGCGCGCTCAACGGAAGAAACCTTTCCGTCGCAAACGGGGTAAAGTGAGTATTCGCCGTTAATTGCAATAGCGCCCTCTTCTAGCACCACACCGCTAACGTCCGCAATGGGCAGGGTGAGTGAAAAATCATCGTAACTAAGCTCGTTAACCGTTATATCTTCGCTTTGGAACACGCTTTTAAAAAGAGTATTCATACCGCTATTTTCCCAAAACAAATTGGTTAGAATAATAGCGGAAATAAGCGCAAAAATAGCAACCACTTGGGCAGAAATAAACGCCTTAAATCTTCTTTCCTTTTTGCTTACTTCTTCATCGTAAATAGCAGGAAGGGTGTTATTACCGCTACTTTCTTCGTTAAGGGGTGGGTTTTCAAAATCAGCGCTTGCGCCCTCGCTAAGGGTATCGCGCTCTGCTTGTAAATCACCGTTTAATTGCGCGTTTTGAGCTTCCGATTGTGAAAAAGTCCTGCCGGCTAAATCACTTGCAAGCGATAAATTAACCGCTTTAACCACCTTTTTCTTTCTAAAAAAAGGGCGCTTGCGCTTGAAGGAATACTCACAAGTGCTAATTGGCACTTCTATCATCTTTGCATATTCAATACTGTTATCCAAAATTTTTGCCTCCATAATCTTGCTATACTCTATGCTAAAAAACAAAATATTAGAACGAAAATCTTTTTTCATTTTGCAAAATAGCAGTTTACTATATTTTGCCGTTGTGCTATAATTAAAGTGAATACATTTAAGGTAAAAAACTCTCCTCTTTATTGACCTTTTATTGGCGATAAACCAGTGCCTTTATTTATCTTTTATTAAAGATGACGGCATCACCTTTAACACTTTTTACAAAATTCGACAAAATTCTGCAAAATATTACAAAAGCCAACAAAAAGTGGCAAAATACAACAAAAAATACTAAAATACAACAAACACAAGGAAAGATCATGATAAATAATTTGTTAACAACGGTTACACAAGGGGATATTATAAAAATAGCAATAGCGGTTGGCGTTCTTGCGCTGATATTATTTATTGCGCGCTATTTATATAAAAAGAGTAAGGAACCGGACTATTTTGTAAAAGATAAGCTACTTACCCAAACTGAGCTTGCGTACTATCGTGCAATACGCGAACTATTAGATGACCGCTTTATAATTTTACCGCAAGTAAACCTTGCTTCCGTATTAGATAAAAAGGGTGGCGGGAATTTTAGAACGGAGCTCTTTAGAAATATAGATTTTGGCGTTTTTGATAGCGAGCTTCATCCCATATTTTTAATAGAAATTAACGATAACACGCATTTAAGAAAGGATAGAAAGGAAAGGGATAAGCGCGTTAACAAAATTTGCAAAAAGGCAGAGATTCCACTTGTTACCTTTTGGGTTAGGGATGGGATTAACAAAAACGAAATGTACCGTGAGTTAAAAAATGCGTTAAACCGCGGATTAAAAGCGCTTTATGATAGATAAAAGCAAGTAAAAAAGTAATAACTTGGCAAAAAAATAAAAATAGTTTAAAAAAGTGGAATATTTTTGAAAAAAACTATATACAAATTTAAAAAAGTGTGATATAATAACGTTATTAAAAAAGCGTTATTCAAAATATAACGTAAATATGTGGAGGTAACACCATGGCTTTTAAAATTACAGATGCTTGTATTTCTTGTGGCGCTTGCGCTGCTGAATGTCCCGTTGGCGCTATTAGCGAAGGCGATACTAGTTACGTAGTTGATTCAAGTGCTTGCATTTCTTGTGGCGCTTGTGCATCAGCTTGCCCCGTTGGCGCTCCCGTAGAAGAATAATTTCTACTTGCAAAGCAGAAAGAAACCGCAGTAATGCGGTTTTTTTGCTTTTTATACATAAAATTTATTCCCTTTGAATACTTTATACAAACAGGAGGTTCAAAGGTGGAAAATATTTTTAAACAGGTTTATTGCCCATCAATTATAAAAATCACACATTCTTATCCCATTTCGGTTGCGCTTTCATTAGATCAGGAAGAGGGCGCTATTCTTGCCCACCAGGCGGTTGCTTGCGTAAATGGCGTTAACCTTTCTAACGGCGTTGCAAGGGTAAGCGGGGTTGCCTTTTTTAATATATTATATAAGGAAGAGGGTAATCTTTTATCTTACGAAAGCAGTGCAGAGCTTGCTTTTGAAATAAACGATTCTCGCATTGCGGTGGATAGCTTGGTAGATATTAAACTTCAAACTAAAAATACCGCTATAAGCAAGGGCGCATCCGGGTTAGAAATAACCGCGGAAATTTACGCAGAGGGCTATTTTAACAGCTTGCAAGAGCTTTCATTTTTAGCCGATATTGAGGGCGCCGTGGTTAAAAGAAGTGAAATCGCGCCACTAACAAGTGTTAAATGCTTTAATACCACCGCTCAAATAGATGGTGAAAAGTCTTACCCCTTTTTTATAGAAAAGGTTATTTATCACAGTGAATGTGCAAGGGTAACCAACGCAATATCTGCAAGCGGTGAGGTAGTTGTGGAAGGTGAAATTACAAGTGAGCTTTTACTGCTTAAGCGCAATGGTGAAAGGGCTTTAGAGCGCGTTGTAACACCTTTTAGGTACGAGGTGGACTGTGAGGCTTCACAGCCCGATTATTTGGTAAATGCATTCGTTAGCGTTAACCAAGCCACCTTTAAAATCTCTTCTGAAGAGGAAAAAAACAGTGCGGAAATTGTTTGCGAATACTCTTTATTTATCACGGGCATTTTAACCGCCCAAACACCTGTTAACTGTGTTATAGACGGCTTTTCTACCACGAATGAGATGGATTTAGAGGTGGAAAAAGTGCGCTTTGCGAATGCTATTAGTCAACGTGCGGTAAGGCACAAGCACTTTGGCGAAGGGGATATAACCTTAGGTCTAACGGATAGCGTTATTGCAACCGCCTTTTGCAAGGTGGAAGATTTAGAGGTTAAAAGAGAACAGCCTACTTCTGTAGAGGTAAGCGGTGTTGCAACTTGCTTTGTTATAGTTAAAAAAGAAAACGGCGAGCTTTACGGCAACAGAGTTCAAGCACCATTCTTTGTAACGGTGGATTGTAATGAAGAAGGGCTATTCGTTAACGCGCAAATTCAAGGCGCTGTTGCAAGGAATTTAGAAGGTAAGTGTCTTTTAGAATTTGAACTTATTTTAACCTTAAACTGCACTCAAACGCAAGAGGCGCTTGTTGGTATAAACGCAATAGAAGGTGAAGAGCGCGAGCAAAAAAACTCCGCCATTTCCGTTGTGTTTATAAACAAGGGTGATGATTTATGGGCAGTTTGCAAAAAAGCGCTTGCAAGCGAGCAGGTAATTTTGGCAGATAATCCAGACGTAACCTTCCCCGCAAAAGCAGATAAAGCGGTTGTGGTTTACAGAAAACTGCAATAGCGTTTTTTTAAGGGCTTAGCGTAAAAAGTTTACTGTATAAAAAACTTGCAAAAAAAGTAAAAAAGTGTTACAATGTTTTTAGCAAACGGGTTTGTTAAAGCATATGGCACTTTTTTTATTTATTAAAATAAAAACCTGCCACTGTTTTAATAATACTTTAATAGTTTGTAATTAAAGCGTTAAGAAAAGTAAAAGTGCTGTTAATCGCGCTATACCCCCACTTTTTAATTGGTTTGGGTGGGTTTTAAAGGAAAATATATGCGAGTTACAAAAAAAGGATACGCCAAAATTAACCTCTGTTTAAACGTTGGCGCAAAAACTGAATATGGCTTTCATGAGTTGGATTCTTTAGTTGTTACCGTGGATTTATACGATAAGGTTACCTTAGTTAAGCGAAGGGATAAGAAAATAACCTTGCATTTAAGCGGTACTAATAAGGAATACGTTTATAATTGCATTCCTCAAAAGGATAATGCGTATAGGGCTGTTGAAGCCTATATGCAAAAATATAACACCAACGGCGCAGATATTTACCTGCAAAAAAACATACCTCTTTCTTCAGGTATGGGCGGATCTTCCGCGTGCGCTTCCGCAACTCTTTTAGCCATGGAAGAGCTTTACAAAATGAATGCGGATTTAGTAGAGCTTGCAAACGCGCTTGGTAGCGATACCGCTTATTTATTAAAGGGCGGTTGGGCGCGCTTAAGGGGGCGTGGTGACAAGGTGGAATATTTACCCTTAAAAAACAAATTGGAATTTGCCGTTATATATTCAGAAGGTGGCGTTGATACAGCGGAATGCTTTAAGCGTTTTGATGCTTACCGTAAAAGCGAAAAAATTAGCGCTAACGTAGATGGGTTAATTGCGAGCTTAAATGGGGAAGAGCTTTTATATTCGGAATGCAAAAACGCGTTACAGCCCTATGCGTGTGAAATAAATCCTAACGTTAAAAGGGCGTTAGAATTCGCAAACAGCTTATCCCCAAAAGCTGTATTTATGACGGGTAGCGGAGCAAGCGTAGTTATGCTTTTTGACTATGGCGGACTTAGCCATTGGGCAGTAGATAAAGCGCGCCAAGCGGGCTTTGAAGCAGATATTCTTCGCACCTACTTACCAAAATAGGTTTCCAACAAAAGCGCCGTTAACCGCGCTATAGGCTAACTTTTTTATTAAATTACATTAAAAAAGCCTCGCTTTTTAAAGCGGGGCTTTGCTTTTTTTATATGGTTAATTGCAATTGTTTAAAGGCTTATTTTTTTAAATAAACCATTAAAACTGCAACGTCGGCAGGGTTAACGCCGGGGATTCTGCCGGCTTGCCCTAAGTTTAAGGGGCGAACCTGCGTTAGCTTTTGGCGCGCTTCTAAGCGTAATCCCTCAATAGAGTTGTAATCTATATCTTCAGGCAAGCGCTTTTCTTCTAATTTTTTAGCGCGCTCTATTTCGCGGTTTTGTTTTTCTAAATATCCGCCGTAGCGAATTTCCGTTTCTGCGCTATCTAATAAATCTTCAGAAATTCCAACGAATGCGTTAAAGGTATCGCGTATTTCGCGAATGGGAATATTTCTGGTTATTAAATCCTTGTAAGAAAGTCCGTTTTGGGGAATATTACCGCCGTGCTTAACCACGATTTCGGTCATTTCCTTTGCGGGATGAGAAACGCAAAGCTCTGCAAACAGCTTTTCACGCATAGCGCATTTTTCCATAAACACGCCGTAGCGGTAATCGTCTACAAGTCCGCAATCTCTACCGCGCTGGGTAAGGCGGAAGTCCGCGTTATCTTGGCGAAGGAATATTCTATGCTCTGCGCGTGAAGTCATAATACGGTACGGCTCGTCCGTTCCCTTGGTAACAAGATCGTCTATCATAACGCCGATATACGCCTCGTCTCTGCGAAGAATAAAGGGCTGCTCCCCACGCATTTTTAAGGATGCGTTAATACCTGCAATAAGACCTTGAGCGGCAGCTTCCTCGTAACCGCTAGTGCCGTTTACCTGACCTGCGCAATAAAGCCCTGAAACACGCTTGTATTCAAGGGTGGGAAGAAGATCCATACTGTCTATACAGTCGTATTCAATAGCGTACGCATAGCGCATAATCTCACAGTTTTCTAAGCCCTTAATGGTGCGGTACATTTGCTCTTGAACGTCTTGGGGAAGAGAGGTAGACATACCTTTAACGTAAATTTCGTTGGTATCAGCTCCCTCCGGCTCTAAGAAAATTTGGTGGCGCTCTTTATCGGCAAAGCGCTCTACCTTGGTTTCAATAGAAGGGCAATATCTTGGGCCCGTTCCAACTATAACGCCGTTATAAAGTGGGGAACGGTGCATATTTTCGCGAATAATATCGTGCGTTTTGGTGTTAGTATAGGTTAAATAGCAAGGGGTTTGCTTTTCGGGAACGCGTTCAGAAAGGAAAGAGAATGGGTAAACGTTTTGCTCGCCCTCTTGAATTTCGCACTTAGAAAAATCAATCGTTCTGCCGTCTACTCTTGCAGGTGTACCCGTTTTAAAACGGCGCACCGTAAAGCCAAGGTCAATTAGGTTTTTAGTAAGCGCGTTAGCAGGCGCAAAGCCGTTAGGGCCTGCGTTTTGTTGCCATTCGCCCGCTAAAACCAAGCTGTTTAAGTAAACGCCGGTGCAAATAATAACACTTTTAGCCTTTAAAATACTGCCGTAAGTGGTTTTAACACCGCAAACTGCATTATTTTCTGTTAAAATTTCGCTAACCTCGCATTGTAAAATGGTAAGGTTAGGGGTGTTTTCCAGCACCGTTTTCATTTGGGTATGGTAATCGTTTTTATCAGTTTGCGCGCGAAGTGATTGAACTGCCGCGCCCTTACCGCGGTTTAGCATGCGTATTTGAAGCAGAGTTTTATCTGCAACCTTACCCATTTCACCGCCTAACGCGTCCACTTCACGAACAAGATGCCCCTTTGCCGTTCCCCCGATAGACGGGTTGCACGCCATAAAGGCAATACTATCTAAATTTAAGGTTAAAAGAGCGGTTTTAAAGCCCGTTCTGGCAAGGGCAAGCGCAGCCTCACAGCCCGCGTGGCCGGCCCCAACTACAACGGCGTCGTATTCCCCTTTTACAAAGTGTATTAACATAAATATTTGCGCTCCTTTTGCGCTTTTTAAAAGATAATCTTGGCTAAAAATAAGCCAAAAAGAATAATTATTTCATAAATTTTCCGCCCGAAAAAATTATCGCGGGCGGATTTTTGCGTTTATAGATTAAAAGCTGAATATTAGCCTTCTTATTTTTTCAAAATAAGGTTTTTAAGGTCGTTAACCTCGGTAGCAATACGGCTATTCGTTTGAATAAGCTCTGCAACCTTATCTCTTGCGTGAATAACGGTGGTGTGATCTCTACCGCCCATAGCCTGACCGATAGTCATTAGGGGGATAGATAAAAGCTCCGTCATAAGATACATACAAATTTGGCGTGGCTCAACAAGCTCTTTATTACGCTTTTTGCCAAGTAAATCGTTTTTAGAAATATCGTAGAAATTGCAAACGATATTGATTATATTCGTGGTTGTCATTACCTCTTTATTTTCGCTTGAAACGGCTTGCTTAATAGCTTCCATCGCAAGTGAAATGGTAATGGGGGATTCGTGAAGTAAGGATGCAAAAATTACCTTGTTTAAAAGTCCTTCTAAAGAACGTACGTCGTCGCTTGAATTTTCTGCTAAGTAGGTGGCTACTTCCGTATTGATTATGTATTTACGTTCCTCCGCCTTGCGCTGAATAATTGCAATCTTCGTTTCTATATCGGGGGTAACCACTTGCGCCATAAGTCCGCCCTCAAAGCGCGTTTTTAAACGCTCGGAAAGGGTAGCTATTTGGCTGGGGTGGCAGTCCGCAGAAAGAATAATTTGCTTTTCCTGTGAATAAAGCTCGTTAAAGGTGTGGAAAAACTCTTCTTGGGTGGCTTCCTTATTAGCAAGGAATTGCACGTCGTCTATAATAAGAACGTCTACGTTTCTGTATCTGTTTCTAAACTCTTGCGCGCCGGAAGCAGAGCCCTTACCTTGGCGAATAATGGTTATAAGGTCGGTGGTAAACTTTTCGCAGGTAGCGTATAACACGTTAGCCGTTGGGTTTTCCCTTTTAACGTAGTTAGCTATTGCGTGCATTATGTGCGTTTTACCAAGCCCCGTACCGCCGTAAATGAATAAGGGGTTGTAGTTTTTACCGGGATCTTCCGCCACCGCCTTTGCAGCAGAGTATAGGAACTTATTAGAAGAGCCAACTACGAAGGAATCAAAGGTATAGCGGGGATTTATTTCCATAGAGCTTTCTAAAAGGGGTTCAACCTCGTCATCTTTATGAAGGTAATCTTTATCGCTATCGCCCACGGTGATTTTAACGGAAGTAACGCCCGTTTCTGCAGTTTTAAGCGCTTGAAGAATTTTATCTAACAGTCTGTTAGCAATTTCACGCGCAAAAAGCTCCGTTGGAACGTTTAAAACCAGTTTTCTTCCCTCTAAATCCACGGGGGTTATTTTTGATATGTAAGTGGAAAAAGCAATAGAGCTTGCAGTATTTCTTAAAACGTCTAACGCGTTATTCCACAAAATTTCGTAATTTTCCATCCTTTACTCCTTTGCAAAATTAAAAATCCTTTCATTGGGGATTGACTTATTTAATATAAAATTATATAATAATACCATAGTGGGGTTATATAATCACGGCGTTATACGCCGTGAGGTATAAAAAAAGGCCTATAAAAAGTTAAAAAAGCATTTAAGGAATAAGCCCTTGCCCTTTTAAAGCCTTACTTATTAACACCGCCACTTTTAAAACACAATTTCTCGTGTAATTTATATTATATATAAAACTCGCAAAAAAAGCAAGAATAATATGCCAAAGATTTTTATTTTTTGTGGATAAAAGGAAAGCTCAATGTATATTTCAAAGCTCGTTCTAAAAAATTACAGAAACTATCAAAGCGAAACCTTTGAGTTCTCGCCCGGGATAAATATCATATACGGCTCTAACGCGCAGGGTAAAACCAACGTAGCAGAGGCGGTGTTTTACTTATGCACGGGCTATTCACCAAGGGTAACGCGTGAAAAGCAGGTTATAAACCACAATGCAGAAAGCGCGCTAATAACCGCAAATGCAAAAAGTGATATGCTTGGCGATCTCTCCACTTCCATAGAGTTTTTATCCAGCGGTAAAAAAATCACGGTAAACGGCGCGCCGGCACAAAAAACGGCAGAGCTTATAGGTAATATAAACGCGGTAATGTTCGACCCACAGCAGTTAAAGCTCGTGCAGGAAAGCCCGGAAGACAGAAGAAGATTTTTAGATATTGCTCTTTCGCAAATAAACCGCGGATATTTGGTTGCTCTTTCTCAGTACAAAAAAATACTGGTGCAACGCAACAACCTACTTAAAAGTCCGGACCGTGAGCTTATATTTGAAACCCTGCCCATTTGGGATGAACAGCTTGCAACGGTAGCACTTACTGTAATCACCCAAAGAAACGCATTCATTTCTAAGCTAAAGCCCTTTTGCGAGCAGGCGCATTCAGTTATAACGGACGGCAAAGAAAAGCTGGAAATTTCTTACGATTATAAATTTTCCGGCAGCCCGGAAGAGATTAAGGCTCAGCTAAAGCAAGAGCTTTACGAAAGAATGGAAAAGGACGTTGAGCTTGGCTATACCACCGTTGGCCCGCATAGAGATGATATAAAGATAAAAATCAACGGGCTAGATGCAAGAATATACGGCTCTCAAGGTCAGCAAAGAACGGCAGCTCTTTCACTTAAAATAGGGGAGCTTAAAATATTTAAAGAGCATTTTGGCGAATACCCCGTTTTAATTTTAGATGATGCTATGAGTGAACTAGACGGTGTTCGCCGTGAAAAGCTTTTATCTATGCTTCAGGGCGTTCAAACGCTTATCACCTGCACCGATGCAGAAATTTTAAACTTTGAAGGCGCAAAGCGTTTCCGCATAGAAAAGGGGGCGATAGTTTAAATTATGAGCATTTTTCAAAGGGAAATAAATTTAATTGGGGAAGAGCAGTACCAAAAGCTAAAAAATTCCGCGGTGGCGGTATTTGGGCTTGGCGGTGTTGGCTCTTACGTGGCGGAAGCCTTGGCGAGGGCGGGCGTAGGCAAGCTTCTTATTTGCGATAACGATACAGTTGCTTCGCACAATATAAACCGCCAGTTATACGCCCTTCATTCAACGGTGGGTATGCCAAAGGTAGAAGTTGCCTTTAACCGCCTTAAGGATATTAACCCCGATTTGCAAATAGAGGTAAAGCAAATCTTTTTTAGCGCAGAAACGCTTGGTGATTTTGACTTAAGTAATTACGACTATATTGCAGACTGTATAGACACGGTAACCTCAAAAATTCTGCTTATTCAGCAGGCTAACGCGCTTGGCGTTAGGGTTATAAGCTGTATGGGAACGGGTAACAAGCTAAACTGCGATTTTAAGGTGGCGGATATTAAAAAAACCAAGGTTTGCCCCTTGGCAAGGGTTATGCGCCGTGAGCTTTCAAAGCGGAATATAACCTCGCTTAAATGCGTTTATTCGGAAGAAGAGCCCATTATTAACGGCGAAACTAACGAACAAAGAAGAATCCCTGCAAGTATTTCTTACGTGCCGTCGACGGCGGGGCTAATACTGGCAGGTGAAATAATAAAAGATTTAGTCAAGTAGTAAATAAAAAGCCTACTACAAATCAAATTTAAGGAGAAAAATTATGGAAATAAAAAGATTAGATGCAAGCCCATATTTAACTGACGGGGAAGTTGTGAAGTATAAAACCAGTGCAAAACGCAGTAAGCTTAGCACCGTTCAGCTTGTTTTATGCTGGTTGTTTGCGCTTATAGTGCTAGCGGGTGATAGTTTTTTACTTGCTATGACTTACGCGTTAAACGAGCAGGTATCAAACGTAAACACCTTTTTAATGCCTCTTGAAATAGCGCTAATAGTAATGCACCTATTGCCTTTCGTGTTCTGGATAGGTAACGTGTTTGTCTTTTCAAAGAACAAGGGGGATAAATGGTATGCGCTAACAAATAAAAGGTTGCTTATCCTTCAAGGTGTTAAACCCGTTAACGTTACTTTTATCAATATCAGCGAAATATCTTCCTTTAAGGTTGGTAAAAGCTCTTTAACTCTTTTACTTGGTGAAGAGGGGATATCCTTAAACGGCATTGCAAACCCCAAAGAAATGGGCGATAAGCTTATGGAACTATTCGGCGATGCTAAAAGTGAAGTGAACGTTAAACCCGTTGAGCCTAAAAAGGAAGAACCTGTTAAACCCATTGTAGAAGAACCCACCGGCGCGCCTGAGGTTGTTATTGCAGACGTAGGCTTTACTGTAGAAAACGGCGTGGCAGAAGAACCTGTTGGTGCAGTGGAAAATAGTGCGGTGGAAGAACCTGCCGTAGAAGCAGAAGAAAACACCTCTGAAGCCCAAGAAGTTGAGGTTGAGGTACAAGAAAATACCACAGAAGCGCAAGAGGTTGTAGTAGATGCGCAGGAAACTACTGTAGAAGCGCAAGAGGTTAACTCTAGTGACTTCACCGCTGAAGAGCAAGAGGTTGTAAGCTCCGGCGAGCCTTTAAAAGAGCATTCAAATACAGATAAAGACAATAAGTAATAACAGCAATTAGGAGAATGAAAATGAGTGAAATCAAAGAACAAAAAACAAACAATGAATTAAAATTTTACCCCAACCTTCAATTCAACAGGGCAAACCGCAAGAAGTTTTTAACCCTTTTAATACTATTAGTTGCCTGCATGGGGTTAGTTATCGGCTTAATGGTAAGCATAAAGCAGTATATGTTTGCAATTACCTTTGCAATGATACTTTTAATCGTGTTATTCTTAATTCCTTCGGCTATCAAGGCGCACCCTGTTAAAGCAGGTGTTCCCCTTATTACCGTTAGGGGCAGAGAAATAGAAGTTCAGGGTACAACCTACCACGCGCAGGATATAGAGCATCTTGCAGTTACCGTTTTATTAAACCCTGTTAGCAAACTAGATAGCGAAAATAGGGAATACGTTAAGCAAATGGCATCTAAGCATCCGGAAGAAATTATGACGGGTAACGTAGATATCAGCATTAAAAAGAGTCTTGCAAAAAAAGGTCAAACCACTATTTATACCACTGTGGAAGACTGCTTAGGTGCTTGCTCTGCAATACTCGGCGCAGGCGTAAAGCATTACACCGTTGTTTTTAACCTTAAAAAGATTAACGAAAGGGCGCAGTTTAACATTGCTAAAACGGAAGTTAAAAAGCCCACCCTAGCAGACGTTTCTGAAAAGGATAGAAGAAAACAGCTTATTTAATACAAGCCGTTGGCTTGATGATATGCACGCCAAGGCGTGATTACGTGCAACCTTGCGGTTGATTACATACAACCCTGCGGTTGATTACATGCAACCTTGCGGTTGATGATATGCAAGGCATAAAGCCTTGATGATATGCAAAACTGCGTTTTGATGATATGCACTTGTTTCACAAGTGATGATATACAAGGCATAAAGCCTTGATGATATACACTCACTTTGTGAGTGATTACCGCTAACGCGGAAAAAGGAGGAAATAATGAAAAAGACGTTTTTGCTTAAAGTTTTAGCTTTAATATTTGCTTTATGTTTTTTAACTTGTGCGTTTTCTGCTTGTAAAGAAGATAACACACCTGACTGCGAAGCGCTTACCCATGAATTTAACAATAACGTTTGTGAAAAGTGTGGATTAGAGGTAACCTCTAACGAATATTTTGAATTTACTTTATTAGATGATAACACTTACGCAATTAAGCCAAAAGATGTAAAAAACTTACCGCAAGACGTTGTTATTCCGCCTGTTTATAATGGGAAAGCGGTTACTAAAATTGATGATGGTGCATTTAGTTCTAGCAATTTAAATTCATTAAAAATTACAGAGGGGATAACTGAAATTGGGCAAGCAGCCTTTGTTTTGGCGAAAAT
The DNA here is from genome assembly GCA_045535775.1 of Christensenellaceae bacterium. Taxonomy (GTDB): domain Bacteria; phylum Bacillota; class Clostridia; order Christensenellales; family Borkfalkiaceae; genus HGM11416. The sequence continues at coordinate 17,676 of JAZSMG010000244.1, forward strand.
TAAATCACTAGAACTTCCTCAAAGCATCCAAATCGTTGGTTATTTGGCTTTTTTTAGAGAAAGCATTCCGTATACAGAAAAAGATGGGTTAAAATATTATGGTAATAAAAAAAACCCATATCTTTATTTAATCGGCACGACTTCACGCGATATTATTGAGGCAAAAATACATCGCAACTGCAAAATAATTGGAGATGACGCTTTTCCGCACTGTGACGAATTAATTTCTGTTAGATTACCAAAAGGCATTACAAATATAGGATCAAAAGCTTTTTATATGTGTGGTAATCTTGCTTCAAAAATAGAAATCCCAAATTGTATTATTATAGAAGAATATGCTTTTTACGGTTGCGGTTCAATTCCTTCGGTTGAATTAGGTGAAGGGCTTACTTCTATAGGTGGATATGCGTTTGCTAATTGTTTAAAATTAACCTCAATAGAAATTCCAGATACGGTTACAGAGCTTGAAAATGCTGTGTTTAGCCAGTGTCAGAATCTTGCTTCCGTAAAACTATCTAAAAATTTAAATAGTATTCCTCGTAGTACATTTGCAGGTTGTTATTCGCTAAAATCAATAGAAATATCAAAAGAGGTGCAAACGGTTTTAAGTGGGGCTTTTGACGGATGTTCTTCGTTGACTATTTATTGTGAATCAAAAACTCAACCAGAAGGTTGGGCTGAAGATTGGAATCCAGATAACAGACCTGTTGTTTGGGGCCATGAGTCATAAGGCGTGATTACGTGCAACCTTGCGGTTGATGATATGCAAAACTGCGTTTTGATGATATGCACTTGTTTTACAAGTGATGATATACAAGGCATAAAGCCTTGATGATATACACTCACTTTGTGAGTGATTTCCGCTAATGCGGAAAAAGGAGGAAAATAATGAAAAACACGTTTTTACTTAAAGTTTTAGCTTTAATATTTGCTTTATGCAGTGCAACTTGCATATTTACGGCTTGTAAAGATGACGGCGGGTCTTCTGAAGTAAATGGAGAATGCGCTCATGATTGGCAAGAAGCCACCTGTTTATCTGCAAAAACCTGTAAGGATTGCGGTGAAATAAAAGGTGATGCAAATTGGCACGATTTTAAAAATAACGGCGTTTGTAGGGATTGCGGAAGAATTAAAACTGATGAGTCCTTATTTGAGTACGTTGAATTAGAAGATGGCACTTACGGAATAAGGAAGATTAATTATAATACCCTTTCTGGTGACGTTACTTTACCGGATGAGTATAATGGAAAGCGCGTTACAGAAGTTCTTAGAGATGCCTTTTCTGCGTGCAGCTTCACTAGTATTCAAATTCCGCCAACCGTTAAAGCTATTAGGAAGGACGCTTTTGATAGAACAAGGGTTAGCACTATAGAAATAGCAGACGGTGTTGAAAAAATAGAACAGTTTACCCTTTTTGAAAACGAGTATATTAAAAGCCTTAGGCTTCCTGCGAACTTAACTGAGTTAGAGGGGGCTACCTATTGTTTATCTGGATTAGAAAGTATAGATCTCCCAGTTAGATTGGCTTCTTTAAGCGAATGGGATTTTCAGGCTTGTTATAAACTTAAAGAGATTAACGTTCCCAAAGGAAATAAGCATTTTATTAGTAAAAATGACGTTTTATACTCTAAAGATGAAAAAACTTTAGTAAGGTATTTATACGCAAAAGAGAATGAAAGCTTTACTTTACCCAATAGCGTAGAAGTAATAGAAAACTATGCGTTTTGTAACAATCAGCAATTACAAGAAGTAAAAATTAGGGCGGGAAGTTGCTTAAAAGTAATAAAAAAAGGTGCTTTTAATAGATGCTATAATTTAAAGGAAATAACTCTTCCCAACGCCTTGGAAGAAATTCAAGAAAGAGTTTTTGCAGACTGTGTTAATCTTGAAGAAATAACAATTCCTCAAAGTGTTAAAATAATTGGGTTTAATGCGTTTTCAAGCTGTTCTGCGCTTATTATCTACTGTGAGGTAGAAAGTAAGCCCCAAAATTGGGATGAGAATTGGAACGTAGATAATTGCAACGTTATTTGGAATTGTAAGAAAAACGATCAGGCAGATGATGGAAAGGTTTACGTTACGGAAGACGGGCTTCGTTATGCCATAAAGGATGGCTTTGCTAGTGTATGTGAGCAAATAAACGAGGTAGAAGTGGTGAATATTGCTTCAAATATAAGGTATAAAGGTGAAAACTACGCCGTAACCGCAATAGAAAAAAATGCATTTCGCTCTTTTGATACGTTAACCTCTGTAACTATCCCTGCCACGGTAAAAATGATTGGGGAACAGGCATTTGAAGATTGCTCAAAATTAACTTCTGTAAACTTTGAAGAAGGCTGTGAGGATATGACTATTGGTGTAAGAGCATTTTCTGATTGCGATGCATTAACCACTATTACCTTGCCGGAAGGTGTAACCACAATTTGTGAAGAGGCGTTTGCTTACTGCAATTATTTAAAATATATCAGCATACCAAATAGCTTAACGGCTATAGAAAACAAAGCGTTTTATTTATGCCACAACATTAATTACAACTTAAATGCGGGCTTGCGTTATTTGGGTAACGAAAATAATAAATTTTTGTGTTTCATAAAGCTTTACAACGGCACTGTTATTAATGCGAATATTCACACTAGCTGCAGGTTTATTATGCCAGACGTGTTTGAATCGAATAGTGGGGAAGTAAAAAGGGCAACTATTCCAGAAAGCGTAGTTTATATTGGCGAAGCTGCTTTTAGTTCTGCTTCTAGCTTAGAAAGTATTGAGGTGGCTGAAGGGAACCCATATTACAGTTCTAGCGATGGTATTTTGTTCAATAAAGATAAAAGTGAAATAATATGCTATCCGAGGGGTAAAACGGATACCAGATACGTTATTCCCAAGGGGGTAACGCGTATTGGCAAAAAAGCCTTTTACCACAACCAAAATCTTGATAGAATAACTATATCTGGGGATGTTCGCGTAATTGATGACGATGCGTTTAATTATTGCAACAATCTTAGCAATGTAACAATGAAAGAAGGTGTAACTTATATTGGCAACCGCGCGTTTAATAACTGTCCCAGAATTACAACTCTTAATCTTCCTCTTAGTTTAACATACATTGGGGATGAAGCTTTCGCTACCTGTTACAATGTTAAAAAAATCGTAATTTCTAAGAACGTAACCTACGTTGGCTACTGCGCTTTTGATGATTGCAGAGTGCTGTTTATTTATTGCGAGGCGGAAAGTAAACCCCAATCTTGGCATGATAGTTGGAATACAAAAGAATGCCCTGTTTATTGGTATAGAGAAAATCAACCCACTGACTCCGGTCTTTACTGGCATTACGTAGATGGTGAAGTAGTTAGTTGGTAAACGGATGCAAGCCGTTGGCTTGATAATATGCACGCTAAGGCGTGATTACATACAACCTTGCGGTTGATGATATACAACCTTGCGGTTGATGATATGCACTTGTTTCACAAGTGATGATATACAAGGCATAAGGCCTTGATGATATACACGCTAACGCGTGATTGCTTACGCAAAAGAGATTCTATCGTTTTCTTGCGAAAACTCCAGAATGACAAGTATAGATTATTCGTCTGCATTTCATTCCGTTAAAAATGACAAGAAAAAGATTTTATCGCTAAGAATGACGGGTATTTGTCACTCTGGAACGAGCAACGCGAAGTGATAGAGTCTTAGATACACGCCAAGGCGTGATTACATACAACCTTGCGGTTGATGATATACACGCTAACGCGTGATTTCCGCTGACGCGGAAAAGGAGGTAACCGAAAAATGAATAT
>JAZSMG010000210.1:0-3562 GCA_045535775.1 Christensenellaceae bacterium
TAGCGATAATCGACTTATAGGCGGGTTTTTTATATGAATAAAGCAAAAAAAATTGCAATATGCGGTGCGTTTTGTGCATTGCTTATAGTAATCCAATATGCCTTTAGCGCAATTAAGGGGGTAGAGTTGGTAACTTTATTTTTTATTACCTTTTGCTTTACCTTTGGTGGGTTTTACGGTGTTTTAGTTGCTTTTTCCTTTAGCCTGCTTAGATGTTTGCTTTACGGCTTTTTCCCAAACGTTGTAATTTTATATTTGGTGTTTTATCCCACTCTCGCCCTTGCCGCGGGAGGTTTGGGTAAGCGCTTAAAGGAAAGTTCTAGCTTTAAGCAATTGATAGCGGTAATTATATTTGGTTTGGTTTGTACCGTGTATTTCAGTGCTTTAGATTGCGTGGTTACTCCTTTATTTTATAAATACGCGCAAAAGGCGTGGATTGCTTACGTGTATCAGTGCATACCGGTGTGCTTAATTCAGTGCTGTTCAACGTTTGCTTCATTCTTGCTATTGTTCTTACCATTAAAAAAGGCCTTCGGCTTAATAGCCAAAAGGGTAGAAAAGGCTTAAAAATGCGTAAAATGTGCGATATATATATTATAAATAATATAAAATCATAAAAAATATTTAAAATAGTTGTAAAAAAATCAAAAAGGGCTGTAAAAACCTTGACAAGTAATTTTATATAGTGTAAAATGTATTAGCATCCCGCACCACGGGGTGTTAATTTTATGTTAAGTCGGTTTTCGGTTATGCCGAATAACCAACGGGAAGGTATCAAATGGCTAAAGCAAAAGGTGCAAGAACCAAAATTACGCTTGCGTGCACAGAATGCAAACAACGCAATTACGACGTTTACAAGAACAAAAAGAACACTCCTGATAGATTGGAGTTAAGCAAGTATTGCCCATTCTGCAAAAAGCACACTGCACATAAGGAAACGAAATAATTTTTATTGAATGCCTACCGCGCCGTTTCTTTTCGGCGGGTAGTCTTTCTATGTGCAAAATCATTAAGAGGTTATTATAATGAGCGAAGTTAAAAAAGTTGAAAAAAAGAATAACAAACCCAGCAAGTTCGTTGCGTTTTTTAAGAAAATAGGTAAAAAGTTTAAAGAAGTATTTTCTGAACTTAAGAAGGTTACGTGGCCTGATTTCGCAAAGGTTGTTAAGCAAACCGGCGTTGTTTTAGCCGTTGTTTTACTATTCCTTGTTTTTGTAACCCTATTTGACACAGGATTACAGGCTATCTTAAAATTAGTTACCGCTGCGTGAGGCTGAATAATGCAAGAAAATAACACCGCTAAATGGTACGTTATCCATACTTATTCAGGCTATGAGGCAATGGTGCAGTCTAGCCTTGAAAAGTTAATAGAGAATAACAATCTTTCCGATACTATTCTTGATATTAAGATTCCTATGGAACAAACCATAGAGGAAAAGAACGGCAAGAAAAAGGTGGTTTTAAGAAAGCTTATCCCTTCTTACGTTTTTATCAAGATGATCTTTAATAACGATTTATGGTACGTTATAACCAATATTAAAGGCGTAACCGGTTTCGTTGGTCCTCAGGGTAGACTTTTACCCCTTACCGATGACGAGGTAAAGAGAATGGGCCTTGAAACTAAGGTTCAAATTGAGAATATTGATTTTGCCGTTGGTGATACCATTAAGATCGTTTCAGGTCCTTTAGAATCTTTCATCGGAACTATTAATTCGCTCAATTTTGCAAGTCAAAAGGCAAACGTTAAGGTTAACATGTTTGAACGCGAAACAGACGTAGAGTTAGATTTCGTTCAAATTCAAAAAGTTAACTAACAGCTTTTGACTGCTTTGCGCGCGTGTGCGCGTATTATATAAATAAAGTCGCGCGTGAGCGTGGCAATAAAATTGCTTTTAACCGCAACCCGCGGTAAAAGTGGGAGGGGCGTCAAAAACACAAGGGGCGCACCCGTTATTACCACTATAAATGGAGGAAATATTATGGCTAAAAAAGTTACAGCAGTTGTAAAATTGCAATTACCCGCAGGCAAAGCAACTCCAGGTCCCCCTGTAGGTTCTACTCTTGGTCCTTACGGTATTAACATTCCCGGATTTACCAAGGAATTCAACGCAAAAACTACTGCTCAAGCAGGATTAATCATTCCTTGCGTAATTACTATCTATCAGGATCGTTCTTTTACTTTTATTTTAAAGACTCCCCCTGCACCCGTTCTTATTAAGAAGGCTTGTGGTCTAGAAAGCGCAAGTGGCGTTCCCAACAAGCAGAAGGTTGCTCAGCTTACTAAGGCTCAGGTAGAAGAAATCGCTAAGATCAAGATGGTTGATACCAACGCTGCTTCTTTAGAAGCTTGCATGTCTATGATCAAAGGTACTGCTCGCTCTATGGGTATCACCGTAGAAGAGTAAAAAGCCCTCTATAAGTCGATTAACAAAGCATAGAGGTTATTAAATGACCGTAAAATCTCACACGACGGTCTTTATTTCGTGGGAGAGCGTAAGAGCGCTCGTTTGACCACAAGGAGGTTCTATAAATTATGAAAGTAGGAAAAAGATATTCAGAATGTCTTAAGGCATATGATAAGACTAAAGTTTATGAAGTAGAAGAAGCAATTGACGTTGTTCTTAATACTTCTAAGGCTAAATTTGACGAAACCGTTGAATTCCACGTTCGCCTTGGCGTTGATCCCAAACAAGCTGATCAACAAGTTCGTGGCGTTATCGTATTACCCAACGGTACCGGTAAGAAGGTTAAAGTTCTAGTTATCGCTAAGGGCGAAAAGGCTGATGCTGCTCAAGAAGCTGGCGCAGATTTCGTTGGTGCTGAAGAACTAGTTATGAAGATTCAAAAGGAAAACTGGTTTGACTTTGATACCGTTATCACCACTCCCGATATGATGGGTGTTGTTGGTAGAATCGGTAAACTACTTGGTCCCAAGGGCTTAATGCCTAACCCCAAGAGTGGTACTGTTACTCCTGACGTTGCTAAGGCAGTTAAGGACGTTAAGGCTGGTAAAGTTGAATACAGACTTGATAAGACCGCCGTTATCCACTGTGTAATCGGTAAGAAGAGCTTCGGTAAAGAAAAACTTCTTGAAAACTTTAACGCATTACTTGATGCTATCGTTAAGGCTAAACCCGCTGCTGCAAAGGGAACGTACATCAAGAACGTATCCGTTGCAACAACAATGGGCCCTGGAATTAAAGTTAACTACAAGCTTTAATCATCAATCTAACAATTTAAGATACTCATAAATAAGCCAAAGACAGCAAGTTGCATTTGCAGTAAAGGTTTGACCACTTGCCGAGGCTATAAGGTAAAAATTTTGGAGAAATCCTTCAATACCCTTGTAGGCACAGGCTTATGAGGGTATTTTTATTGAATAAATAAAGGAGGACAATATGTCAGAAAAAGCAAAACTTGCAAAATTAGACGAGATTAATGCTATTAAGGACAAAATCGAAAAAGCTAAAGCGATTATTCTCGTTGATTACAAGGGATTGACTGTAGAAAAGAAGTCGGAGGCCAAGCGGTCTTAGGAAGACAATTTCATCACACAACTCCT
>JAZSMG010000055.1:0-2701 GCA_045535775.1 Christensenellaceae bacterium
GTATTCAAGTAAATCAAGCATGCTATCGTAGTCTATGCTTATTTCTTGCCTTACGTATTCCTGTAAATTACTGCTTCCGGATATCTCAACGTAGCTTGCATTAGCAGTTGAGCCTTTTAAGAAAAGCAATACTTGACTGGTTGAAGTGTTAACCTTTACGTCAACCTCAAAGCAATTACTTAAGTCGCTTTCAAATGCGGTAAATTGCATTTCCGCTTGATTTTCACCGTATTTTAAAATGGGTTGAACGGTAAATGAGGTTGCAGTTTCTAAAATAGATAGCGTTACGTATCCACGCTCTAAATCCCGTTTAGTAACCATAACGGTGGTGTTATCGTTAGGATTGCCATAATCAATTTGCAATTCAACGGTACAGTCGTCTTCTAGGTTTTCACTCCAGAAATCAATTCTAACCTCATTCAATGCAAGCGCAGTTACTTTTGATATTCCAACTGCGTATTGCGGAATTTCAGGCAGGTCTTCTTCGGGATAATCATTAGTTTTTTCAGTCGTTTGAAAGGTTTTTTCAAAATAGACTCGCTCACCCCACGTTTCATCATAAGACACAAATGATAAAGAATATTCCCACTCTGGCTTTAAACCCTCTGCTTTATTATTATAAACACCTTCACTTTCCACTAAAAACCGTATATCATCCTCGTTAGAGGTGCTTATTACCAGGTAATATTGAAGATCACTTTGCATTTCCGCCACCGATATCACGTACTCTACGTAAGTTCCACCGGCATTAAGTTCTAATAAATCCACCTTTGGTGAAGGAGCTAAGGTTGTTACCCCAACAACTGCAGCCACGGCAACGGTTGCCGTTACAGCAACACCCTTTATAGAATTTAAAAGGCTTTTAACAAAAGATTGGCTATCTTTCTTCTTTGTTACTGTTTTCTTAGAAGTAGTGGTAATCTCCTCACCGGATTTTGCTATTTCTTCCCTGATATCAGCAATTTCTTTGCTTACCGTATACGCTTCAGCGGTAATAGTCTTATATTCTGTTGTACTGTTATACTCCTTTGAGTAATAAAACTCTTCTTTTATAAGGCTCACCTCCTACTGCGTTTAATATGTTTTCATGCATATTTTAACATATAATAAACAATTTTGCAATAGTCTTTAAATAAATTTTTTATTGCATTTTTGTATTTTTTTATTTACTAATCTTTTATCTTAACTATTTATCTGTATTAAATTACTTCAAGATGAAAAAACAACTGTCTTATCTCTGCTTTTATTGGGCAAATAGTTTAAAATAAGCCTAAGCGGTTGATAGTTTTTTGCTTTTGTGATATAATTCTTTTACCTTAACTAACTTTTTGGGAATGAATTTCAACAATATGAAAAGACTTTTTTTACTTTTATTCGCGTTGCTTTTTACCTCTTTAACGGCGTTTGCCTGTAACTGCAAAGAAGAACAAAGCGCTAAAGACTTTGTAAATGCAAACGATTACGGCGTTTTAACCACTAACTGTGGGGAGATAAACAGTCAAAACCTGCAAGCACTTTTAGATTCCTTATCTAACGGGGGCGGAAGGGTTTATATACCCGCGGGCAAATACGAGTTCGCTTCTAACGGAAGCCAAACGATTGGTAACCATTGTATTAAAATGCCTTCTAACGTGAGTATTTTTGGCGATAAAGATAAAACCGTTTTAATGCCTGCCGGTGAATCTATCTACGGGCTGGATATGTTTTACTTTAACGATTATCTTGATATAAATACCCCTAATTACCTTGAAAACTGTACCTTTGAAAACTTCGTAATAGACGGCGCTAACACTTCCCTTCTAACCTATACTTCTGCAGGCAAGGGCTTTATGTTTAACCTTTTTAAAAATTGCCATTGGAAAAACGTAACCGTTAAAAATACGGACGCAACCGGCTTTGGCGTGGACTGCCCTATTGATAGCACTATTACTAACTGCGTTGCGATTAACTGCGGTAAGGCTGGCGTAAATAACAGTAGCGGGGCTTCCGGGTTTGGTATTGGATTTGGCTACGCCAACGCAGAAAGCATTACTATTTCTAACTGTATAGCCCAAAACAACAAAAAATTCGGCTTCTTTTTTGAGCATCAAGGTAGATTTAACGGTAAAAAATATTCCGCCACCCAAGGATACGATTTTAAGGTTTTAAACTGTGAGGCATCTAACAACCTATACAACTTCGGTGGGATTTTTACCACGAATACTCTTTATGAAAACTGCTCTTCGCAAAATTCCGTTGAATACGGATTCTATTTTGAAAACTCTGCTAATTCAATTGCTAAAAACTGCTCTTCAACCGGCGATAAAATTGCTTGCTTTGCAATTACGCAAACAAATAAACATAAGGTTAACGATATAAGCTTTGAAAATTGCGTTGGTAACGACTCCCCTTGCGGTGTTAAAATAGTTGCAGAAGGTGGCGCTGTTGTGAATAATAACTGCATTAAAAACTGCGTTTTTACTAATTTAAGCAATTACGCCGTGATTACCGAAGGGAGCATGCAAGGCTTAAGCTTAATAGGTAATAATTCTAATATAAATTCAAACTTTTTTATCGCAGAAATAGTTTGTTTTGAGAATTTACAAAACAGCTGGAATTAGCTTTAAAAATACTCTTAATTTTGCAAAAAGCAACTTAATAAATTAAAAGTTTTTATAAAAAAAGTAGGCTATAGCGCGGTTAATCGCACTTTAGCCTTTTT
>JAZSMG010000248.1:0-14064 GCA_045535775.1 Christensenellaceae bacterium
AACAAAGTTTACGGAAACGTAGAAACAATTAAGGTTGAGCTTAATATTCTTAATTCGCTTATCGGCTCTAAAAATATAGAGGCTGATTTTGTAAAATTGCTTACGGATTATCCGCAAGTATTAGAGTGTATTCCCGTATTATTAGCTGTTAGTGGTCGTGAAATTTATACTATTGACGGTGACGGCGAATATCTTTTCAACTTTAAGAAAATGAACTATTCGGTTGAAGAATATAAAATGTTTATGAGAAAAACAGGGCTTTTCTCTTTGATTTCTGAACACGTTATAAATAATCTCGTTGATTACGTTACAGGTGTTGAGGTCGGTCTTGATAGCAATGGTCGTAAAAACCGTGGTGGTCATTTAATGGAAAACCTTGTTGAAGATTATTTGCAAAAAGCAGGTCTTGTAAAAGGTGTTGACTACTTCAAAGAAATGTACATATCTGACATTGAAAAAAAGTGGTCTATTGACCTTTCAAATATTTCAAATCAAGGCAAATCAGAAAAGCGTTTTGATTTCGTTGTTAAAAAAGGTGCTACCATTTATGGTATTGAAACTAATTTTTATTCAAGTGGTGGCTCAAAACTTAACGAAACAGCAAGAAGTTATAAAACCATTGCGTTAGAGGCAAAAGAAATTCAAGGTTTTGCGTTTGTGTGGTTTACCGACGGACAAGGTTGGCAATCTGCACGCCACAATTTAGAAGAAACGTTTGACGTAATGGATAATATCTATTGCATTTCCGATATGGAAAACGGCGTTGTTGATACGCTTTTCGCTGAATAATATGGCAAAGAAAATCCCTTTACAACCCGAAAATTTCGAGCTTGAAACAAATACTGTTTGGGCGTTCCCTAATCGTGGGAAATGGGCAACGCACGACGCTAAATATCGTGGTAATTGGTCGCCTTATATTCCCCGAAACATTATTTTGCGTTATTCAAACGAGGGCGATACTGTTTTAGATCAGTTTGTAGGTGGTGGCACGACTGCCGTTGAATCTAAACTAACAGGCAGAAATTTTATCGGTGTTGATATAAACCCTAATGCGGTTGAATTATCTCGTAATAAATGTAATTTTGACTTTGACTCTAACGTAGATATTTCTATTCGCCTTGGCGATGCTCGAAAGTTGGATTTACCCGACGAAAGCATTGACTTAATTTGTACCCACCCACCTTATGCCGATATTATAAAGTATAGCGAGGATATTGACGGCGATTTATCGCACTTGCCTATTAAATCGTTTTTAATGGAAATAGGTAAAGTTGCGGAAGAAAGTTTTAGAGTTCTAAAGAAAGGTAAATTTTGCGCTGTTTTAATGGGAGACACTCGTAAAAACGGAATGGTGCAACCACTTGCATTTGAAACAATGCGAATTTTTGAACTTGCAGGCTTTAAAACAAAAGAAATTATTATAAAAGAACAGCACAATTGCAAAGCAACGGGCTTTTGGAAAACAAACAGTATAAAACACAATTTCTTACTACTTGCCCACGAGTATTTGTTTGTGTTTAAGAAAAACTAAGGAGAAAATTCATGAAAAAACGAGAAGAAAAACATGTGTTTCATATTCTTTGTACAAATCCAGAATATTTAATTTGGTTTGCTTATATTTTAATTGCATCATCTTCTTTTTTTATAGGTTTAATAAATAATGGAATAAAAGAATTTGAAAGCGGTTCATTATATTTTATATCGATGTCAATTATTGCTCCACTCTTTATTGATTTTCTTATTTTTTCTGTGGAAATTAAAAAATTCCAACAAAAATATTTATTCTTGACACGAAAAACAATTACCTTGGGAATATGCGTTTTAATACTGTTTTTGTGCTTTATATTTTTGATGACAGTATTAAACACCAATATTTACTTGCAGATAATATTATTTATATCTTCCATTCTTCTATCTCTATACATGTTTTGCTTAAACAAACTTCATTTTCGGTATGAAGAATATAAACAATTAGATGACACGCCATATCATAGTGAAATTAATCAACAATCAAAAAAATTATCTAAACAAAAAAACAATGTTAAGATTACAAATAATGAAGGAAAGGAGATTAAATTATGATTACTTTATCTTTGATAGAAATTGAGCAACCCATCGGCACATTTTATTTTGGTAAAATTAAAATGTCAGATTTAAAACAAATTGCAGAAATTCATAGAAGAGATGCTAATAATGGAACGCAACGTCAACTAAAAGATAAAAAAGTAGATGATATAGCCTATTATTGCAAAGATCCCGATGCGATTTTTCCAACCCCTATAATAATTTCAATCACCAGCGAAAAGACTCTTCAACCTATAGGTGAGGGTATATATGAAATAACTCTCGACGAAAATAATAAAGCAGAAATCATAGACGGGCAACATAGATTTGAAGGAATTAAACGTTCAAAATTGAAAGATATTTACTTACCAATAGTAGTTATGTTTAATTTGAATGATTCAGAAAAGGCTTATATTTTTTCAACGATTAATAATAATCAAGCAAAGGTAGATAAATCCCTAATATATGATTTATTTGGCGTTGCAAAAGAAAGAAGTCCATATAAAACATGCCATGAGATTGCTAGAATGCTAAACACAGATCCTGAATCTCCGTATTGTGGAAAAATAAAAATGCTTGAAAAACGCCAATCAGAGGATGAAACCCTTTCACAGGGAACATTTGTAACTCACTTATTAAAACTAATCACCTCTAATGCGAATAAGGATACTGTTGACAGTAAAAATGATGAAAATTTAAATGATAATCAAAATTTTGTTTTCCGTAAATATTATATAAGTGAAAAAGATGCGGTAATTGCTAAAATTTTAATAAACTATTTTCAAGCAGCAAAAGATGTTTTTATAAAAGAATGGGTTGATGATTCGTATATATTAACAAAAACTACAGGTTACTCCGCTCTTATACGTGCGTTAAAAATATTAGTTCCTTATGGTGAACAAATTGGAGATTTGTCTAAAGACTTGTTTAAACAAATTTTTGCAAAAGTTAAAACAGCCCTAAGTAATGAGAATAAAACTTTAACGTCGGAATTTTTCCCTTCTGGTGCTGTTGGTGAAAAAGCACTTGCGGATTATATAACTAAAGCTATTAACGATTAAGGTATTTTTACGTTTCACACGCTCTGCTAAACAAAAAGGCAGGTTTTTACCTGCCTTTTTTGTGTGTGAAGGTGAATTATACTATCAAGTGCAACACCTAAAAAAAGAATGACAGTTCATATAAATCTATGGTAAAATATAATAACCACAAAACAAATTACCAAGGAGAAATATATGAACTGCTATCATCATTTTACCATAGAAGAGCGTAGTTGTCTACGAGAATATTACAAAAAAGGAAAAAGTTATCGAGAAATTGCTAGATTGTTAGGCAGAAATGTTAGTTCGATATCTAGAGAGCTACGTAGAAACCGAACACATCAATATGATATTCCAACATATTACCCTCATACAGCACAAAGAAAAAGTAATTTAAGACGCTCATACTGCCATAGAGGAATGTTTTGGGCACAAGAAGTAATAGATTACATAAATGAAAAACTAGAATTAACGTGGTCGCCGGAGCAAATATCTAAAACACCATGTCATTTAAAAATGCCATCATTTAAAACTATATACCGTTGGATATATGAAGGATATTTAGTAAAAGGAAATGTAAATGTATTAAGGCAAAAAGGAAAGACAAGAAAAAGATTAGGAAATGGCGGAAGATTTACAACAGGAAAAAGCATTAGAAAAAGAGATAAAAATGTGTATAAGCGCAAAGAATTTGGGCATTGGGAAGCAGATACGGTTGTATCTGGAAGAGGTAAGACAAGTGTTTGTTTTGCAACTTTAGCAGAGAGAAAAACAAGGTATTATATAGCAATAAAAATACCCAATAGAAAAGGTGAAACAATGTCAAAAGCGATAATTGAAGCACTATCTAAGTTTCCTAAAGAAGCAGTAAAAACGATAACGTGTGATAGAGGATCAGAGTTTGCTGATTGGCGCAAAATAGAAGAAGAATTAAACTGTCAAATGTACTTTGCAGATCCATATTGCGCATGGCAAAAAGGAACAAATGAAAACTTGAACGGCTTGTTAAGAGAATTTTATCCTAAAGGAAAAAATCTTTCTCGCGTTTCACCAAAAACGCTCGAAAAAAATCTGGCGTTAATTAACGCCAGACCTAAAAAAATATTATTTTTTAAAAAACCTATAGATTTATTTAATGAAAATCTTTCAAAGTGTTGCACTTAGTTTGACAATTCATCGTGAAAAGTGATTTATAAATGGGATTTGATGGGGGAGAAGCTTGCGGGAGCAAACTGTCCGCTTGTGAAAATAAATAACCTACGGAAGAGTATTTAGCGGACTAAACTGCCCGGTGTGGCAGTTTATCGGGGCGGTGTGCAAAACACCAAATCCCATTTTCTCCGCCAAACATAACCTAATCCGAACTTTAGTTCTGGGTTAGGTTATTTTTATGCAAACAAAACCACTGGCTATGCCGGTAGTTAATAAAAAAGGCTTTAGCAGCAGCCTTGTAGGTATTTACTTTGTAAAAAATACAATGAGTTATGTTTATACAAGTAATACTTGATTTTGCACAAAAAGTGGGCTATAGCGCGATTAAACGGTGGTTAAACGGTTTTATATCGCAAATAAAACACGCAAAAAAGCGCAAAATGAAGGAAAAAGTTTAGCATAAGCTAAAACTAAAAAATACAAAAAGAGTAAGAGAAAACAAAAAGTGGGCTATAGCGCGATTAAACGGCAATTAAGTTGTACCGTATTTTCGGTAAAGTATAAAAAACAAGGACAAAAAAATAGAAAAAATAACTTGTGACTTTAGCTTAAGCTAAAATCTTAAAAAACACCAAAGCGGTAAGGGTAAAATTAAAAAAAAGAGTAATAAAAAAGCGATTTTCTTAAATAAACACATTTATAGCCAAAATAAAACCATTGAATTTTATTAAAAATGCTTTAAAATTAAGACAGATAATATTTTTTACTGTGTAAAATCAAAAGCATAGTATTAAAAAAAGGAGAAAATATGAGCAAAAAATCCAACAAGTTATTAATTGCAGCGCTTGTACTAACCATGATAGGGTCAGTAGTAGGCGCAGGATTAAGCTTTAACGGTAAGCAAGTAATCTCTGCTGAAGAAAATCCCGCATACGTGGAATTGTATTCGCCCGAGATGAACGTTGACATTGTTTCAGCGAACAAAGAGTATTTGAATCCCTACGTGGAAGACAGAGCTGATTCACCTTCAGGAAAGGCTCTAGTTCTAGATTACACGCCCGGCCACTCAATGGCTATCGACTTAACCATTCCCGTTAAGCCGCGCGATTCTGAAGGGTTTGAAGGTCTTGCTATGTGGCTAGACGTTCCCGAAAGTGACGATAGCTATTCTTTTACCTTATTCGTTGCAAAGAACCCCGTTGAATGGCAACCCATGAATCTTGGCACGCAGTTAACCTTGGTTAGCGCAGACGGCAAGATTAGCACCCAAAGCTCAATGTGGAAGCGCCAACACCTTAACGGCTTTAAGGGCTGGTTAATTTTACCCAAGGAAGCTTACCCTGATGCAGCTCCCCAAGCAGATAAGTCTTACCGCTTCGTTTTCATGTTTGAGGTTGACCAAGGCTACGATGGCGACGTTGAAAGAACTTCACCCCTTAAGCTTTCTATCGGTACTATGGGTTACTATACCGATTACGACGCTTTATTATACCAAGCAGTTGGTCCTGAAGTTATGGACGAGCATTATATTGGTATTTTGAACGGCTACGTGGAGCAAATTCAAGCGTTAAAGGTAAGTAGCGAAGCACAGCTTGTTAAGAAGAATAAAATGCTAGTTTATTTTTCTAATATTAAGGAAAACTACAAATCCTTACCTTTAGAAGAAAGAATTAAGCTTGCGGGCGAGCTTGATGCAGATTACAGCCAAAGAATGCAAGATTTCAGATACGGTCAGGTTAAAGAAACCCCATTCGTAATGAGCTTTGCAATCACTAGCGATACTCACTTTACGAAAAATTGGATAAACGAAAACTTCCTTTACACGTTAGAGGACGCTAAGGAGCTTGATCCTAACTTAGGCGCAATGTTCGTTCTTGGCGATCTTTCTGATAACGGTATTTCACTTGCAGAAGACGGCACGATTGACTATGCAAAGAGTGAGTTAGATAACTATTACGATTGGCGTGATAGCTATCAGTATAAAAACTCAAAAGGCGAACAAATCCCCATTATAAGCGTTATGGGTAACCACGACGTAAGAGGACCTTACCCCAGCTATCCTCAAGAAAGCTACGCTCCTGCAGTTGAATACTATATTCAAAG
Organism: Christensenellaceae bacterium; assembly: GCA_045535775.1. GTDB lineage: Bacteria > Bacillota > Clostridia > Christensenellales > Borkfalkiaceae > HGM11416. The sequence continues at coordinate 6,360 of JAZSMG010000248.1, forward strand.
AGAGGGTGGCGGAGCTTTACATTGGGATAAGTGGATTAACGGATATCACTTCGTATTCCTAAACACCGATAAATATCACAGCGATAACTGTTATTTAAGTGAAGAAACCCTTTTATGGTTAGATAAGACTCTTGGCGAAAAGGAAGACGGCAAGCCCATATTCGTAATGGTTCACCAACCCAAGGGCAAAGTAATTACTATGGAAGGTTCTAGTATTACTTTTGAAGAAGTAATAGCAAAGCACCCCACGGCTATCGTTTCATCAGGTCACGAACACGCGCACTTTGGTACTGCAAAGATTATTAGCGAGGGCGAAGGCGTATATATTAACCAACCCGCAATGGTAGTTGCATCACAACAATATTACTTTGTTGAGGTTTACGAAGGTGGCGTTATTTACCGCGCAAGACAGGCTGTAAACGATACTTGGCTAGTTGATTACGACGTAGTTTTATCTAACGCAGATAGAAGAGTTAATAATATTTACTCTGCTAAAACAGCTTCTGAAAGCGACGTTGCAGTAGAAGGCTTCACCGCTAGCAAAGCTCCCTTTGCGGGCGCAGGCGCAGTTGCTTTAAAGCTAGCAGGTAAGGGTAGCGCAAGCATTACCACCAAGGCTATTGGCGAAATAGAAAATTACGGCGGTTACGCATTCGTTGCTCAAGCTCAAAAGGCTATTACCGTTAAAATCAACGGCAAGGCTGTGCTTGCAGGCGCAACCTATTACGCGTTAGAAAATGGCGAGTTAGTTGCTAAAACGGCTGGCGCAAACGGCGAAATTTTAGCAAACGGATGGACTGTAATTCCCAAAGAAGCCTTAGAAGAGGGCGCTTATCCCTTAATTGAAGGTAGCTTTACGGTAGAAAGCGCGGAAGAACAGGAAATTTTAGTTAACGGCATTTCTTTCTACTTTAACAAAGAAGATTTATTAGATGCTATTTACAATTTAAGTTATTCATTCCTTGACGAGGACGGAAGAGTTATTTCTTTAACGCAAGCAAATTACGGCGACGCTTTAGTTGTTCCTGCTAATCCCTTTAAGGCAGAAGACCAAGCATATACTTACGAATTTATCGGTTGGGATATCGACTTTGACGGCGCGGTAGACGCGTTACCTGAAAGCGTAACCTATAACGTTACTGCAGTTGCTGTATATGAAGCAACTATTAAGCAATACACGGTTAAGTTCTTAGATGCAGACGGCAGCGCCGTATTAAAGGAAGAAACTCTTGATTACGGTAGCAATATAGTTGCACCCAAGATTGAAGGCTTATTCGGTTGGGACTTAAACGGCGACGGCGCAATTGAAAGTATGCCCGAAAAGTTAACCGAAGATATAACGGTTGTTGCAGTTTATGCAGATAAGCAATACGAAAATGCAACCGTAATCTTTGATGCAGGCGCAGTTTCAACAGTTATGTTTGATAAGCTTACTTATACAACACCCAATACTACGGGCTTACACGTAACCTATGCTAATACCATAGAAAACGAAAGCGCGCCCGGCGGAAGAGTTGCAAGATACGTTTACAATAATACGGATGGAACTACTGTTCATAGTGGATCTAACCTTATTAAATTACACACCCCCTATAACGGCTCAACCGAAGGCTTACAAGGCTTTGCAATTTGGGTTGATATTCCCGAAACCACCGAAGATTACGTTGGCGGTTTAAGATTAAATAACGCAAACTCTAGAATACAACCCGCTTCTAAGGGTTGGACTCTTATAGACGCAGATGGTAACGTAACCAACGAAGATGCAAAATGGGCAAACGAAAGCTCATTCCCAAGAATTGGTAAGGGCTTTACAGGTTGGATTATTGTTGATAAGAGCACCTTTGACCACGCTACTTACGATATTACACCTAACGCAAACGGCTTTATAATGTTCCAAATTGCAGATAATTCAGAAAATAAGGGTAGAAGTACCTCTTACACTATGAATATCGGTCAAGTTCTATTCTATACAGATAAGGAAGCCTTTATTAGCGAAATAACTGCGGGTAATACCGATAAGGATATTATTTACTCATTCACTAACGAAAGCGGTTATATCTATAAATCAGGCGGTGTTCAAAAGGGTACTGAGGTTAGTGTTCCTGCTGATCCCGTTCACGAAGATCCCATGAAGTTCTTTGCCGGTTGGGATACTGACTTTGACGGAATACCTAACGAGCTTGGCGAAACCGTTACCGTAGAAAAGAAGTTTAACGCAGTTGCTATATTCTATCATAAGGATGCGTTTGAAAGCATTTACGATAGCACCGGTAGCGGATTCGTTGTTAATAGCGGTAAACACGTTACCTTAACTCAACAAGAATATGCTTCTGCACCCAACGGCTACGCAACGAAGGTATCTGCTAACCCCAAAGGCGAAGAAGTTCCTCAAGATCAGCATTTAACTATTAATATTCCCGAAGCGCGTTCGCCCAAGGGTATTGCGATTTGGTTGGATTACACCGGTTTAGAAGAGATGGATTTATTCTTCTGGATTAACCTATTACCCACGAACGTTATTGCAGACGGTGGTGATTACTGTTACTTAATGGCAGAAGACGGAAACCTAATATTGAGCAATAGATGGAGAAGAATAATCGTTCCTGCAAACTTCAAGGGCTGGATAGTAATGCCTATGACCACCTTCAGAATTAAAAATCTTCTTCCCGGGGACGTATTAAGAATTGGTATTCCTTACGGCAACGATTATAACCCCGTTGATTTTTCTGGCGAATTCTATCTTAGCGAATGCGTAATCTTTAACTGCGAGGTTTCTGATTTTATGAATCAGGTTAACCAAAGAGTTTACAGCTTTGAAGATTATGATGGAACTGTTATCTCTTGCGGAAGACTTGAAGACGGTCAGGCTCTTCCTGTTCCCGCTAACCCCGAAAGAGCCGATTACAGCTTTATAGGCTGGGATATTAACGGCGACGGTAAGGCAGACGAGCTTCCCGAAGTAGCAGGAAGAAACACCTTAGCAAGGGCAGTTTACAAATCAGAAAAATACTTTACTTATAAGTTTATAGAAGAAGACGGAACTGTAATTTTAGAAAGAAGCGCGTTAAGCGGTTCACTAATTTTACCCCCCTTCCGCTTTGAAAAGCTAGAAGGTATTTACACCTATATTCCCACCTACGAAGGTTACGAAGAGGGCATGATTCTTACCGAAAATATTGAATTCTTAGTAACTTATACCAAAGAAATAAGACAGTTAACTTATACCTTCGTAGTAGAAGGCGAGATCGTTAAGAAAGAAACGGTAGATTGCGGTAGCGTAATAGTAGCTCCCACCGCACCTGAAAAGGAAGCTGAAGAGCATTACGTATACGAATTTGCAGGCTGGTCTAACTTTGAAGAGGGTATGACCGCGCAAGACGATTATATATTTGAAGCAATCTTTAACCGCATTCCCAAGAAATACACCTATGCCTTTATGGTAGACGGAAACGTTCACGCTACCGGCGAGCTTGCTTACGGCGAAGCTATAGTTCTTCCCGCTAACCCCGTTAAGGAAAGCGAAGAAGCTGAATATCAGTACGACTTTAGCGGTTGGAGCGGTTATACGCAAGGTATGACTATTTCTGGCAACGTTACCTTTAACGCAGTATTCGATAAGGTTGTTAGAGTATTCACAATTACCTTCTTAGATAGTGACGGCGTAACTATAATTGCTTCAAAGAAGGTTCAATACGGTTCAAGAGTAAATCCCCCTGCCGCTCCTTATAAAGCTGGTTACGAATTCGTAACTTGGGAAAATTATTACGGCATGGCAGAGGTTACTGAAGATGCAAGCTACAAGGCAGTTTACAAGGCTGTTGAAGAAGACTCTTCTTCTGATAGCTCTTCTGCAAGCGAAAACCAAGGCGATGGCAAGGGCGGTTGCGCTTCATCAGTTGGCGGTGGCTTAGGCTTAAGCTTGCTAATGGCTTCTGCGATTGCAATAATTGCACGCAAAAAAAGAGTGAATAACTAGTTAACGCGCTTATAGCGGGACTTTTGCGAAAAAAGTCCCGCTTTTTTTGCCCTTTTTTAGCAATAATTAAAAGAATAACAAAAGAAAAAATAACAACAAAAACGCAATTTTTCAAAAAAAACACCATTGAAAATTTTGCCCCCGCGCGTTATAATACGATTACATTTTAAAAAAATTGGAGGAAAGTTATGATGAAACTTACCAAAAAGTTACTCATCGCAAGCTTATCAATTGCAATGGTTTGCTCTTTATTTGCAGGCGCATTTTCATTTGGTGCAAATAGGGTTAGCGCAAGTGACGCGCAAGGCAACGCAACCAACGCAATTACCTATAAGCTAAGCGAAGAATTAGGCAAAATCGGTTATACGGATGAAGAACTAACCGCTTCCGGTTGGGACGGTAAAACAAGCAATGTACAAAAAAGAAGTTTGTTCGAAATTGCGTATAAAAAGAGCGCGATAGAGATTTATTCTGCAGGTACAAATGCGAGTATTTCACCTAAGTACGTTCCTAAGCAATATTATGAATGGGCCGGGGATGGAAACGCATGGCTTTTTTCTTGGACTAATGCGGCAGGCCTTTCTTCAGGCTCAAACATGGGCTCAAACGTTCAAATTAATAAAAGTGGAACACACGTTATTTATAGCGGTTCAAACGGTTTAGTTTGGGCATTTGCTTTGGCTGCTCCCGAAAAGGGAACGATAACTATTCCTGAACACACCTTAAGAGTTGGAGCTCACTATTCTAGTGCAAAGGCTCTTAAGATTGGCTTTTTTAAAAGCTCAACCGTTCCTAGTTCATTTGATCCTGCTAATAGTGAGTTGAATTTGGTTTCTTATGAATCTATTGCTGACTATACTATAGAAGAACAATCTTTTGCAGTAGAAAAGGGAGAAAGAGTTTTCATTGCTTTATATTCAGACACACAAGGTGATTTGGTTTCTGATGCAAGAACTACTATTACATATAATCCCACCTTCGTATTTGAAAAAGAAGAAGTAGAAGTTAATTTTATTTCTTATAAGCTAAGCGAAGAATTAAGCAAAATCGGGTTAACAGACGAAGAGCTTGCTGCTTCAGGATGGGATGGACAATATCCATCTAGCCCCAGCGAAGCAAAGAGAAACGCCTTAAAGACTGCTTTTGAAAAGAGCGCTATTGAAATTTACGGCGCAGCAGGTATACATCCTTCAACGCCTTTCGTTGCTAAATATTATTACGATTGGGCGAACGATGGCAATAGCGGTTGGTTCTCTTATAATAGAGTGGCTGGTCTTTCTGCTGGTATTCATACTTCTAGCAATCAGTGTATAGATAAAGATAACACACATACCGTATTTGCAGGTAAAAACGGTTTAGTATGGGGCTTTGCATACGTTGTTCCTGCGGATGGAACCGTAACCGTTCCAGAGCATACCGTTAACGTAACTTCATTTGCAGCTAGTGCAAAGGCTATTAGAATAGGTTACTCTAAATCAAACACTCAGCTTACCGTTTTAAATCCCAACGATGAATCATTAAATATGGTTTCTTACGGTAGCGGTAAACACACTATCGCGGAACAAACTTTTGAAGTAAAAAAGGGTGATAGAATTTATATTACTTTATTTAGCGATACTCAGGGTGATTGGGTTTCAGATTCAAGAACTGCAATCACTTGGGATCCCTCTTTCGTATTTGAAAAATACGTAGAACCTGAAATTCCTGAAGAAGAAACCGTTAAACTTACCGAAGAAATTGCAAAAATTACTTTAACTGATGCTGAATTAGAAGCAGCAGGTTGGGATGGAACTACCCCCAGAACGGCAGGAAAGGAAGCTGCATTAAAGACTGCTTTTGGTAAGAGTGCTATTAAGTTCTATACTGCAAGTGGCTATACCGGTCAAAATTACGCTCAAAAAGAATATTATAAATGGTCAAATACCGATTGGGATTGGTTGTTCTCTTACACTAAGGTAAACGAGCTTGGTGCAGGTAACGCTGTTCCTAATAAGGATAACCCCCGTTTCACGTCAAATGGAACACACATGCTGTTCAGCCGTGATGCAACCTATCATATCGTTTGGGCAATCGGTTACAAAGCCCCCCAAGACGGTGTTGTAACTATTCCCGCACACGAACTTATTTTAAATTACTTCACTAACACGGACGGACTTTACATTGGCTTCTCTAAGGGTAGTGCGAATAGAGCAAGCATTAACCCTGCAGATGAAAGCTTAAATTTTGTTAAATACACCACAACCGGCACAAGCGCTTCACCTGAAGGAAAGGTTATTAGCTTTGAAGATCAAACCTTTAACGTAAGAAAGGGCGAAGTAGTTTATATTAATATCTACTGTAACCCCACAGGTAGCGATGCTCGTGCAAGCGTTACTTGGAATCCTTCATTCCACTTTGTAGCAGGCGAATACGTAGAACCTGAAATTCCTGAAGAACCCGAAGAAGAAGGCGTTATTAAGGTTACCTTAGGTGAAGAAATTGGTAAAATAGTTGTATCTGATGACGATAAGACCGCTACCGGTTGGGATGGAAGTTTAGCAGCAACACAAGCAAAAGAAGACGCATTTAAGTTAGCTTTTGCAAAGAGCGCTCTTAAATTCTATGCGGCATCTAGCAGTGCTGTGGATTACAGACAAATGGAATATTGGGATTACGCTCAAGACGGTAACGCTTGGACTATGAACTATTCAGGTGTTAACAAGCTTACTAGTGGTACTCAAAGTTACGGCGCAGAAACCAACGACCGTTGGGAAGCTGGCGACGTTCACCGTATTTATAGTAGAAGCGCTAAATATCATATTACTTGGGCTATAGGTTTTGTTGCTCCTGAAAAGGGTACTATTATTATTCCCGAACATACTTTAGTAATTAATTCCTTCACGGCAACTGCAAGCGGTTTATACTTAGGTTATTCTAAGGATAGCGCAACCAGAGCAAAAATTAAACCCGGTGATGCATCATTAAATTGTGTTGAATACACTCAAACAGGAACTTACGTTATCGCTGAACAAACATTTGTAGTTCAAAAAGGCGAAGTTGTTTACTTAAACGTTTACGTTGGTGCAACGGGTGATGATGCAAGTGCAAGCGTTGTTTATAACCCCACCTTTAAGTTTGTAACTGATCCTTGCGTTCTTCACGGACATACCGAAGTTGTTGACGCAGCTAAAGCACCCACCTGTACAGAAACCGGTCTTACCGAAGGTAAGCACTGCTCAGTATGTAACGAAGTATTAGTAGCTCAAGAGGTTGTTGCAGCTTTAGGCCACAGCGGAGAAGTAGAAGAAGAAGGCTACGATCCTACCTGTACCGAACCCGGTTTAACCGATAAGATGACCTGTTCAGTTTGTGGCGAAAGCTTTGAACAGGAAGTTATTGATGCTCTTGGTCACGATATAGTAAATCACGAAGCAAAAGCGCCCACCTGCACGGAAATCGGTTGGGAAGCATACGAAACCTGCTCACGCTGTGATTACAGCACTTACGTAGAAAAAGCAGCTTTAGGCCACGATATGGCAGAAGCTACCTGCGTTGAACCTAAGACCTGTAAGAACGGTTGCGGTTATACCGAAGGCGAAGCTTTAGGTCATATTGAAATCGTAGACGAAGCCGTTGCTCCTACTTGTACTCAAACCGGTCTTACCGAAGGTAAGCACTGCTCAGTATGTAACGAAGTATTAGTAGCTCAAGAGGTTGTTGCAGCTTTAGGCCACAGCGGAGAAGTAGAAG
>JAZSMG010000202.1:0-3869 GCA_045535775.1 Christensenellaceae bacterium
ACCAATAACAAGGGCGAAAGTGAACTGACGCAAGAGGTTCTTGAATATTCTAAGGAAGATGGAACGTTTAAGGTTGTTGGCGTTGCAAGCGGAATGATTAAATTCACAAGCGGTTTTGATGATACAGTTAATTTCACCGTAACCTTTACAACAAAATTCAAATCTAGCGATACCAAAGAGCTTTTAGAAAGCAATTATTCCAATTTTGTAGAAGACGGAATTTTTACCAAAACGGAACTTAGTCAAGTTGAAACGATTATTATTTCTAACAAGCCTTCGGTAGATTTAATGGATTTTGAACTATTAACAAACCTAAAAAGGCTTGAGATTGTTCAAATCCCCAACGGTAAATTGATTTCTATAACCAATTTCAACATACCTTCATCAACGAATATTTACGTAGAAACAAAGCAATATTTAAAATACGTAAACAGCAAGGAATCTATTTGGAGAAATAACGCGGATAGAATTTTCCCCACGGTTATCAATTTAAATGCTCACAGTGTTGTTTTATATAAGAATGAAGGTGTTTTTGCTAACGACAACGGTGATTCAATTGCCACCTTTGAGGTAGCTGACGGCCATAGCTTTAACATATCAACTTATTTTGCAATAGAAAAGCAGGGTTACCGGTTCTTAGGTTGGTACACGGAAGACGGCAAAAAGCAAGTTGACGATAGCCACGTTTTTAATTCAGATATTAAGTTATATGCAAAATGGGAAGCAAACACTTACACTATAAGATTACATAGCAACGATGCTACGGGAAGATACGTAGATAACCATTTTGAATATGACGAGGAGAAGATAATTGACACGGGATCTTTTATATATAACGGTTTTACTCAAATAGGCTGGGCTTATGAAGAAAACGCTACCGAAGTGGTATTTTCACCAGACTCTCTAGTTGTAAATTTAACGGATGTTAACGGTGCGATTATAGACGTTTATGCAATTTGGCTATACGATAATTTCACTATAGAATTTTACAATTGGGGCGAACAAAAAGAGATAGTAAAATATGGCGAATCTAAAGAGGGGCATATCAATCAAAACTTCACCTTAGACGTTAATCTTGGCAAGCCTAAGAGTGTTTACGGTGACTTTGTTGGTTGGGCGTTTAATCCTGATGCACCAAAGGCAGAGTATGAATACGGTGCAGAAGTACCTTTTTCAGCAGTACAGGAAATGTTAACCCAAAAATCAGGCGGGGTGCTTCGCTTTTACGCTTTATATATGCTTACAAGCTACAATTTAACTTACAATGCAAACGGCGGTGACGGAAGCGGTTTAGAAAATCTAAAAACTCTTCCTCGTGGAGAGTTGCTAACCATAAGTAAGCCAATAGAAAAAGAAGGACATAAGTTTAAAGGCTGGCTTGATAATGCAGGGCATCTTTGGGTAGGTGAAGAACTTTATGCTAAAGATGAAGATTATTACGCTAGTTATGCTAATAACAACCTATTACAGGTAATAGCGGAAAGTGAAGAAGGTTGGATAACACCTCACGGTATGGAATTCGTTCAGGCGGAAGAGGTTGTTTTAACAGCTGTTTGGCAGGTTAACACTTTTAACGTTGTATTTGAAGGTAATCAAACAGATTCAAGATATTATAATCCTGCTACCGTTGCGTATGGTGCAGATTACAAATTTAGTGGTGATATTTCAAAGGTAGGGCATAAACGAATTGCTTGTGTTTCTAATTACGGTAACGTATCAATGCCAGATAGAACGTTAACTGCAGAACAGGTAATAACTATTTATAATGCATTAAAAGGAACCGCACTAAATAATGAATTTGATTGTTCACAAACCGTTACTTTTGCCGTTAGCTGGGAACCAATTGCATACAAAATTAATTATGTCTTAAATGATGGAACATTAGGTAATGATACCACCGATAAATGGGTTGTATATGGAACTGCTTACGGCAGTTTACCAACCCCATCAAAGGCAAATAGTGATTATTGTGCTAAAAATTGTTGTTATACCTATTATACTTTTAATGGCTGGTACTACAATGGAAAGTATATTGATGCAAACACTATCATGTGGGCTGTTCCCACTTCCGGTAATGATTATATATCTATTGAAGCAAGTTGGATTCCTTCTAAAGTAACCAAGAAACATAGTAGTTGCTTCACCAACGGAACAATGATAACAATGGCTGACGGTAGTAAAAAAGCAATAGAAAATATAGCAAAAGGAGATATGCTTTTAGCTCTTAACCACAATACAGGCGAGTTAGGAGCATTCCCTGCAACTTTATTTATTCATTACAACGAACCATGGAACACTCGTTCGATTTGTGAGCTTACCTTTGATGACGGAACAATTTTAAAAATAGTTGAGGCACATTCACTATTTGATAAAACGTTAAACTGTTACGTAAAAGTTGCTTGCTCTAACGTTGAAGAATTTTTAAATCATGATTTTTACAGTATAAGAAATGTAAATGGTGAGTTTGTTAGAGGAACTGCAAAGCTTGTATCTTATAGACTATATGAAGAATTTAGTGGAACTTATACACTATTAACCGCTTACGCATGGAATATTGTTGCTGAAGGCATTTTAAGCGCACCTTCAGGTGGCGATATTTGTAATACGGAAGAAAGCGTTGAATACGGGCTGTTAAATATCTTTAGCTTCAATGAGGATTTATCTTGGAATCAAGAAGAAATTGAAAGTGCCGTAGTATTGTATGGTTTAAACGAATACAGTGATTATTCTCAGTATATGTCAGAAAGAATTTTTGATATGTTTAACGTAAAATACTTCAAAATAATGGAAGCTAAAGGCATAATTGATACGGAAGTTTTATTAAACAAGCTTAAAGCGTACTCAGGTAATTTACAGTAGGAGCTAATATGATATCAATTCCTTTAACTAATCAAGTGAATTTTTATTCTAAGCAGTTATCGGGTGATTTTCTACGCTTGTATAATGCAAGCGTAGAAAACCTTGCGCGCGGAATATTAAAAACTTCAGTAACCTTTAATTCTGAAATAAATGAAGAAATGCAGTCAAGAATAACCTCTACGTTAGAGGGGGTATTTTGCGGTTGTCCGGAACTCTTTTACGTAAATCAAAGCCCAGCTATGAGCTTTAGTGGTAACGAATGCACGATTGAATTTACAAACAAATATGAAAATGAAAACGTAATGAGCTTATGGAATAAGCTAGATGCAGAAATTAACCGTATTGTTGCAATAATAAGGGCAATTCCAAAGCCTTTTGACCAAATCCACAGACTAAACCAATATCTGTGTGCAAGGGTAAAGCCCAGAACGGAAAGTGCCCAGAGGTTTGGTGATGCATACGGCGCGTTAATTTTAAAAGAAGCCCGTTGCGAAGGTTATGCAAAAGCCGCAAAACTCATACTTAACAGGCTTGGTATGGAATCCATTATTGCTTGCGGAAATGCCAGAAACGGTAATTCTGTAGTGGCGCATACTTGGAATATAATTGCCTATAACAACAATTATTATCATTTTGATTTTACTTGGAACGCGTGCAATTACAGATACGGTATTCCGGGGCAGGAATATATGTTTTTAGATGATGAACTAGCCGATAAAGAGCACTTTAAGAAGTATAATTATCCCCACTGCCCAGATGCAACCAAGACCTTTTGGGCAAGAAATAACGGATTTGTAAAATACCATTCAGACCTGTGCAGAATAAAGGTAGTTCCATTTAAAAACAATTATTTGGCTATTGCTAATTTAGAAACACCCCCAACTGACGAAGATTTAGAAAGAAATATTCATTCTTGGATGAGGGATGAATTAGCAGGGTATAATTACGCAACTAGCTTAAGTTACAGCTATAACGAAAGACTTAATCTATTATTATTTTATTTTATAAAC
>JAZSMG010000268.1:0-2367 GCA_045535775.1 Christensenellaceae bacterium
GCCGTTAAGGCTAGCTTGCCCCAAGCCGATTATAATATAGACGCGCTTATGGCAAGAATTTCCGCTTTAGAAAAGAAGATAGAAGAGGGTAACTTCACGGTTAAAGTGGAACAATCTGTTGCTACCACCGCACCTGTTGCACCTACTGCACCTATTTCTGCACCTAAGCAAGAGGTTAGGGTTGTAACGGCACCTGTAAAGGAAGAACAAAAGCACGTAAGCATTGCCGTAGAGCCGGAAGTTAAAAAGCCAGAGCCTAAGGTTGTTGAGCCTAAGATTGTTGAGCCTAAGGCGGAAGAGCCTGTTAAGCCCGTTAAAAAACCGGCAACCTTTAATGATGAGGATGCAGATTTAGCGAGTTTAATGGCAACGATAGACAACGGCGGGTTTAGCGAAGAAGAGGGTGGATTTATTATGCCCCCAGAAGTTGCAAGCACTCAAAAGTCGGGCTATAAGTCGGTTAACGCGGTAAAAGAGCCTCAAAACGAGGTAAAAACTGAACCGGTTAAACCTCACGTAGAGGTTAAAAAGCCCACCCCGGTAGAAGCTACGGGTGGTAACGCAGATAAGGCGTGGGGCGCAATACTTAAACAACTTCGCACAGATAAGCAAATTATGCTTTGGGTTGCTTGCCAAGACGTATCTGTAAAAGCAAGCGGTAACTTTATTTTGGTTATTGCCCCAAGCGATAATGAATATAATTTACTTTCTAAGCCAGAAAACGTTGCCAAGCTTAGTGCTTATGCAGAAGTTCACGGCTATGAAGGTGTAAAAATTGCTAAAGATAAGGCAGAAGAGTTAAATACATCTGCTTTAGATGAAGAAACCAATCAGGTTAAAGAGGCTTTTCAAGGCAGTCCTTTAAAAATAGAGGACTAATAAAAATAAGTAAAAAATAGGAGTATATTATTATGGCAGGATTTAAAGGCGGTTTTGGTGGATTTGGCGGTAATGCTCAAATGCAACAACTTATGAAGCAAGCACAAAAGATGCAAGAGGAAATGACAAGGGCTCAAGAAGAGTTAGAAAATGCAGAAATAGAAGGCGAAAGCGGTGGCGGTTTAGTTAAGGTTGTGGTTAACGGCAAGAAGGTTGTTTCTTCAATCACTATCAGCCCCAACGCGGTAGACCCTGATGATATGGAAATGTTAGAGGATCTTATTATTGCTGCACTTAACTCTGCTTATGATGAAGCAGATGAGCTTTACAATGAAAAAATGGGCAAGTTTGGCAATGCCGGGGGAATGTTTTAAAAAATGAAGGTGTTTATTGAGCCTATCGGGAAGCTTATTAACGAATTTACCAAGCTACCCGGTGTTGGCGCTAAAACAGCGCAACGATTTGCATATAAAATTATAAATATGAGCGATGAAGAGGCTCAAACGTTTGCAGAAGCTATTATCAACGCAAAAAAACAGGTTAAATATTGTTCCGTTTGCGGTAATTATAGCGAAACTGAGCTTTGCGATATTTGCAAGGAAAGACCTTCAGAAACTATTTGCGTGGTTAAAGAGCCTAAAGACGTTATCGCCCTTGAAAAGGCACACGAATTTAACGGTGTTTACCACGTTCTTCACGGTACGCTTAGCCCCTTAGATGGCATTGGCCCTAACCAAATTCGTATTAAAGAACTTCTTGAAAGAGTTCAAAAGGGTGGCGTTAAAGAGGTTATTATGGCTACTAATCCAGACGTGGAAGGGGAAGCAACCGCTATGTATATTGCAACCCTCTTAAAGCCTCTTGGCATTAAAGTTACTCGCCTTGCTCACGGTATTGCCGTTGGCACGGATATAGAGTATGCTGACGTGAGTTCGTTGTCGAGGGCGATAATAGACAGACGCACAATTTAAAAATAAGGCTTATATACTTCGTTATAGCGGTGAAGCCTTGCGCTTGCCCTTGGTCATGTACGCAAAGTACACTCCCTGCGGTCAATGCTCGGTTTCGCCACTCTAACTCGTATCTAAACCTTATTTTACCATAGCCATTGGCTTCAATCGCCCACAAGCTTTTTCTTTATTTTACCATAGCCATTTACTTTTGCTAGTAACTGGCTTTTTTTATTTTCAGTTACGTACGGTAAGTACGCGCCTTCGCTAAATACGCAGTTTTTTTCTCTTGCTCGCATCTAAACGCTTTATCGCTAAGCTTATTCTCAAATATTTTTTGCTCATCGCCTTAGCGGTACAATTGTATTAGCCTTATTGGTAAATAAACCTTATTTTACCATAGCCATTTACTTTTTGAGGTAACTGGCTTTTTTTATTTTGGTCATGTACGCAAAGTACACTCCCTGCGGTCAATGCTCGGTTTCGCCACTCTAACTCGTATCTAAACCTTATTTTACCATAGCCATTGGCTTCAATC
>JAZSMG010000045.1:0-3322 GCA_045535775.1 Christensenellaceae bacterium
ATTCTAAGAGATTCTATCGTTTTCTTGCGAAAACTCCAGAATGACAGGTATAGCAAGAGTTTCTTCACTCCTGCTAAAAAACGGGCTTAATAACTTATTTAAATAATTAGCCACGCGTAAAGCGTGGCTTTTTTACAGCAAAAAACCGCGCGATAGTCGCGTGGTTCAGTAGGGTGTTACCGGTGAGTGGAAAAGAGCCTTCCACAGTGGGGGAAGGGGGACCACGTTAGTGGTGGATGAGGTGTTTTGGTAAAAAATATAAATAAAAATTAAAGCACTAAATTATACAACTCCTCATCCGTCACTCGAAAACTCGTGACACCTTCTCCCGCAGGAGAAGGCAAAAGCGAAGCCCGTTAACGGGTAGCAGGTAATAAGTGCATGACTTGCATGTCAAATAAAAAAGCACGTTTATGCTAGCCAGTGAACAATGGCTATGCCCGAAAAGTAAAATCCAGCCGATATCGGGCGGAGCTTTTTCATAACAAAAACCGCGCTAATCGACTTATAGCGCGGTTTTTGTTTGTTTTTCACAACTTAAATTTTTTTGTTTTTGCCAAACAATAATTACATTTTAATTTGCAAAAATGCTTTTATTTAGTTGTCTTTTTTAGTAAATTTTAATAGTCCATTACTCTTCGTTTTGCATTTTTGATAGGCTTTTGTTTAAATACAAGGTGTATAAAAGTGCAATAACGGTAAGAATAAGCGAGCTTACTATCGTAAAGGTGGGGGTAACCCTTGCGGTGTTTTGGAATACCGAAAGGGCGTTAAGAAGGGAATGAGTTATAATGCAAGGCAATAAGCTTTTGCTTTTGTAAAAGATTATAACGAATAAAAAGCCGAACGCCACGGCGGAAATAACCTGACAAATATTAGAAAGCAAATCTGCCCCACTACCGTTTATAAGGTTTACCAAATGCCCAATACCGAACGTCACGGAGCTAACTATTATTGCTGACTTTAAATTATTTTCTTGCATGGCTTTAAAGAGTAAGCCACGGAAAATAAGCTCTTCTAAAAAGCCGACTAGTAACATAGACGCAAAATAAATTGCGCCCGTTAAAAAGCTACCGCTTAAGCTAACGCCAAGCCAAAGGTTAACCGAAGCAACCGCAACAAGTGGAATAAAGAACAAAAACTGCTTGGGCTTTGCGCTACTTTTACACAAACCGTGCTCTGCCAGTAATTTATTTTTAGCAAGCCAATAAACTAACAGCAAGGAAAGCAGTAACAAAAACGGCAGGGTTAAAATTTTATCCGTGCCAAGCTGTAAAGAAAGCCCGTCTAAAAGACTTGCGCCCACAACGTAAATTATTATAAAAGCAAGCGCAAAAATTAGCTTGCTTTTTTGATATAGCTTATTTAACATCATTCAATTTTTTAAGTAGGTCAAAAACCTCTAATCTAGTTCTTTCTGAGGAAAGTGGGGTAACTGAAATATAGCCGTGCATAGCAGCGTCCGTATCAAGCTCCATATTGTTAGTATCGTTCCAAATCATTCTGCCAACCTGAAGATACATCTTATCGCCAACCATATCAAAGTCATCTGAATAATAACCTGCGCCCGTTCTTGTAATCATAATACCCTTAGGCGCGCAGTCAGGAAGGTTAACGTTATATATAATATTATGCTCAAAAAGCTTGTTTTGTACAAAAAAATCGTATACGTTATCTAAATTTTGAAGCGCAACGTCTAAAGAATGGGGTGCGGTGGAAAGCGCCACGGACTTAAAACCAAGCCCTGCGGATTCATAAACAGCGCCAACCGTGCCGGAATAAACGATATCTTTACCAAGGTTAAAACCGCGATTAATGCCTGAAATAACAAGATCGTAATCCCTTTTTAAACCGATAATTCCGTAACGCACGCAGTCTGCGGGTGTAGAGTCCACGGAATAAGCTTCAACACCTTCCACTAAATCAACGGGAAGAATTTCCATAGCCTTAATAATTTCTATGCCGTGGCTTTTACCGCTCTGCTCTATTTTAGGCGCAACGACGGTAACCTCGCCATGCTTTTTAGCCCATTTAGCAAGCTCTTTAAGAGCGGGCGCGTTGATGCCGTCGTCGTTAGTTATAAGTATTCTCACAGCCAACCTCCGTGTGTTTCCTTGTATTCTTTAAGGCGCGCATCAGCATCAGCAACAAGCGCTTCCATTTCTTTTTTGCTGTAAACTGTAGCGCCACTTGCGCAAGCGTGACCGCCGCCGTGGTATTTTTCGCCTATTTCACTACAGGTAACGAAGCGCGAACGCAAACGCACCCTAATACTCTTATCGTCGTTTTCTATAAAAGCAAGCCAAATTAGGCTATCTTTAATATTTTCTATTGCAGAAATACCCGCGCTAGCCTCTTCACGAGAGATATTAAGCTTCTTTTGGGTTGCGTTAGAAACGTAAAAATAGCAAACGCCGTTTTCGCTAATTTTCATATTTTTATAAATATACGCCTTGTACTTTAAGCTATCGAAGCTTTGCATATAAAGATTAGCGTAAAGGGTATCAACGTCAATGCCGAAGTCTAGTAAAGAGCCGGCAAGGCGCATAGTGTCGCCGTCTACCTCACGGAATCTAAATCTGCCGGAGTCTGTAACCATACCGGTATAAAGATAGGTAGCCGCTTGCGCGTCCATTTTAAGCTTATCTTTAAAGGTGTTATAAAAATATGCGATCATTTCGCAGGTAGAAGAACGGTTTTCTTCCACCCAATTGATAACGCCGTAATCATCCACGGGGATATGGTGGTCTATTTTAACGATTTCCTTGCAAAGCTGGTATTTTTTATTAGATATACGGTCGCTAGTGCCGGTATCTAAAACCAAAGCAAGCGCGCCGGCATAAAGCTCGTCTGCAACGGGCGCGTCATCTTCGCCCAAGAATGCAAGAAAATCAGACCTTTGCTCGTCTATAAGGTAAATTTCCTTTTGGGGATAGGTAAGCTGTAAAATACGCTTTAAGCCCTTTGTAGAGCCAGTGCAGTCCCCATCCATACGGATATGGCGGAATATGAATATGCGATTATATTCTTCTATTTTATTAAGTATACTTTGCATCAAATTTAAGCTCATAATTAATCTCCTATCATGTCGTTAAGGTCGGATAACAGGCTTATAGCCTCACTTTTATCCTTTAAGGTAGCACCGCTCGCCTTGGTATGCCCACCCCCGCCGTACTTAACGGCAACGGGATTTATATTGTACTTAGAAGTGCGGATTTCGCATAAAACGCCCGCATCAGTTACTGTGAAATTAACCCAAATATCAACCCACTTAAGGTCCGCCATAGTGCTAACCATAGCGCGCGAAATAGAAAATAGGTAC
>JAZSMG010000042.1:0-4088 GCA_045535775.1 Christensenellaceae bacterium
GAAGTATAGTGTGCTATACTTTTATTATGAACAAAAATTCCCTAATAGGAACTGCCTAAGTCAAGCTCCTTTTGTGCTTGTTATTATTTTTTTAACGGTTAAAATTAGCATAGATTATATTAAAAGTAAGCCTATAAGGCGATTAACTAATAAAATAGAGCTAATTAACATTGCTGTTTTTAAAGGCGGAGGGGGTAACTCCCTCTATTTTTAAAAACTCCCTGTTAAAGGAACGGGCACAAGTAAAACCGCAACGTTCTGCAATAATGTGCATTGGCAGGCTTTCACTTAGTAGCATGCTTTTTGCTTTGCCTATTCTTAATAGGTTAACGTAGCCGTGAAGGGAAAGATTAGTTTCTTTTTTAAAAAATTTAGATATGTATGCGTAATCGTAACCAACGTGCTCGCTTATCTCTTTAAGGGTGCATTTTCCTGTGAAATTATTTGAAATATAAATTAAAATAGTGCACAGTAAATCGTTTTTGCCGTTCATAGTAAAGGGGCGGTAGTCCGTGCTTTTATTAAAGGCGCTTAGCATTAGATAAATGAAGGATTTCTTTAATAAGTAATCATCGGTTTCAGGCACAAGCGATTGGTCAAAGTCAAATTTGTTATTCGTTGGGCAAAGTTGATTTTTATCGCGATAAAATTCAGGTGCAAAATCGGGCGAAAAAATGCAGTCTAAATGCTCTGCATGGCTTAAAATTTTATAAGAATGGCGTTGGTATGGAAACACTAATACCGCCTGATTTTTTTGCAACAGGTATTGCTCGCCATCCACCTCTGCCAAAACACTTCCTTCAGTTACTAAATACAGCTCTAGCGCTTGGTGAAGGTGTAAGGGGAAATCAACGGTTGGCGCATTGTGCGTAATTATGCAAGAATCATTAAGTGCAGAGTGATGTCCTTCAAAAAACATATTTTATCACCTTAAAGACTAATTTTGTCTATTATTATACAACTTTTTGTATTGATTGTCTACAAAAATATGATATAATATTTATATAAATAAAAAATAACCTAAAAAAGGAAAACTAAAAGAGGGAAAAATGGCTTACGATTTAAAGGATTTTACCGTTGAAGAGAAGATTAAATTGCTTGCTGGGCAAGATACTTGGCATACCGAAGATTTTAGCGGTAGGCTTTATAAGGTAAAGGTGTCTGATGGGCCTGTGGGCTTAAGAACGCCTGCTTACAACCCAAAAACTGATAAGTGGGAGGATTTGCCAGCCGTTGCATATCCTTCAACCCAAGTGCTATCGCAAACTTGGGATAAGGAAATTGCATATAAAACGGGCGAATTTTTAGCCGACGACTGTATAGAAAAAGGGGTTGACGTTTTACTTGCCCCCGGCGTTAATATTAAGCGTAACGTGTTATGCGGTAGAAATTTTGAATATTTTTCAGAAGATCCTTACCTTGCAGGCGTTATGGCGCGCGAATACGTGAAGGGTGTGCAGGCGCATAACGTGGGAACAACCGTTAAGCATTACTGTGCTAACAATCAAGAAAGATGCCGTTTTTGGGTTTCTAGCGAGGTAGATGAAAGGACTTTAAGGGAGATATATTTAGAGCCCTTCCGCATTGCCGAAGAGGCTCAGCCTTGGGCCATAATGTGCGCCTATAACCTCGTTAACGGGGTAAGAATGAGCGAACACAAGAAGCTTTACAGTGTGCTTAGGGATGAGTTTAAGCACGGGGATAGGCTTATTATGTCAGACTGGTCTGCCGTTCAAGATAGGGTTGCTTCCTTAAAGGCGGGCTTAGACCTAGAAATGCCTTATTCATTAGAGGGATATAACCGCTTGATGGAAGCATATAAGAGTGGCAAAATTACAGAAGAGGAAATTGACGCTTGTGCTCAAAGGGTGCTTGACTTTATAGATAAATGCGAAAAGACCGCTAAAATGCGCAAACTTCAAAGCACCCAAGAAGAGCGTTTGCAAGGTGCGTTAAAGGTTGCCGAAGAAGGTATTGTACTTCTTAAAAACGATGGTGTTTTACCCATTAAATCGGGTGAAAGCGTTGCGGTTATCGGGCATTGCGCTGAATATTACACCTCTGGGGGCGGTTCCTCAAAGGTAGTTCCCTTAACCAATCCAAAGCCCTTGCACGAAGCCTTAAAGGATACACTTAAGGGTAGCGAGGTTACCTTTAAAAGCCTATATGAAAATCACGAAAACTTTTACGTTGCGGTTAACGAAGCCTACGGCAAGGACGTTGCAATAGTTTGCGTTAATAACGATGCAGGTGAAGGTTGGGACCGTGAAAGCATGAAGCTTAATAAAAATCAAGAGATGATTATTGCTGAAACTGCAAAGCTAAACGAAAACGTGGTGGTTATCGTTTATGGCGGTGCACCCATTGATATGAGCGATTGGATAGATTGTGTAAGTGCGGTGCTTTGGGTGGGTTATCCCGGCGAAATGGGCTCACAGGCTATTGCAAATATTGTTAGCGGAAAGGTTAATCCTAGTGGGAAGACTACTGAAAGTTTCCCCTATACCTTGGCAGACAGTATTGCAGAATATAGCCATGCGGACTTGATGAAGAGCGGTTATGAGGAAGGGCTATTCGTTGGTTATAGACTTTACGACGGCGAAAATACTGCAGGGTTACAAACGCTCTTCCCCTTCGGTTACGGTTTAAGCTATTCTGAATTTGATTACGGCAATTTAAAATGTGAAAAGGTAGAAGATGGCGTAAAGGTAAGCTTTGATATTACAAATATTTCTGACGTAGAAGGGGCGGAAGTGGCACAAATTTACGTTAGAGAGGTGCATCCCAAGGTTATTAGGCCCTATAAAGAGCTTAAACAGTTTGCAAGAGTTAAGCTTAAGGGCGGTGAAACAAAACGGGTTGAGCTTTTATTGAATATGCACGCCTTTGAGTATTATTCAACCGCGTTAGACTGCTGGACTCACACCCCCGGAAAGTTTGAAATTTTAGTTGGTGCTTCCGTGGAAGATATACTTTTACAGCAAACGGTAGAAATTGAATAAATAGATTTATGCAGTCAATTATTAAAAAATGCGTAACAAAAACCGTTACTCTTAAAAGGTGGCGGTTTTTAAATTAAGTTATAAACTTTTAATAGCTCTGCGTTATAAATATTGTAAATTAAAAATATTTATGTTATAATGCATATAAGATTTTATAAGGATGCAAAGTTATGATTACTATTAAGGATTTTCACGAACTGGTTGGGCTTACCGTTATGGCTTGCCAGTGCATAGAAATGGATATAAAACTGATGTATGCAGGCATGATGAAAGGGGATTTTAACAGAAATCTTGCAACGGTGAAAAATAAGGCGTTGGGGCCTGTTTTAGCAGAGCTTGAAGAACTTGATATTTGCAGTAAAAACCCATACTTTAGCGTTAGCGATTACGAACTTTTGTATGAAATTAAAGATATTCGTAATTATTGGGTGCATAAAGGATATGCTTCCTTCATTTATCTTCCGCAGGATAAATGGCAAGAGGGGCTTGAATTTCAGTATTCAAAGCTTTTAAAGGAATATAAGCGCTTGGATTTGCTTTCTAAAGAGGCACAAAATATCAGACTTGACGTAATGAGAAAATTTGGTAGAATATAAGGTGAATTATGGATGAATTAACTTTAAAAAATATATTAAATAAGCAACGTGAGTATTTTTACAGTGGAAAAACCCTTTCCTTAAGTTTTCGCAAGCAAATGCTTAAAAAGCTTTATAATGCAGTTAAGGGTTCAGAAAAGGCTATAACGTGTGCTCTAAAAGCTGACCTTGGTAAGAGCGAATATGAAAGCTATATGTGTGAAATCGGCTTGGTTCTTTCTGAAATTAGCTATATGATTAAGCATCTTAATAATTTTAGCAAGCCCAAAAGAGTTAAAACGCCTTTGGCTCAGTTTAAATCTAAGAGTTTCATTTTGCCTTCGCCTTACGGAAACACCCTTATAATGAGCCCGTGGAACTATCCTTTTCTTCTTACTATAGACCCTCTTGCGAATGCCGTTGCCGCGGGAAATACCGCGATAGTAAAGCCGAGTGCATATTCGCCCGCAACGAGCAAGGTCATAGCCGACATAATAAAGTCGGAGGCCAA
>JAZSMG010000127.1:0-2868 GCA_045535775.1 Christensenellaceae bacterium
GCCGCAGGTTCGATCCCTGTTGGGTGTGCCAAAAAATCGACAAGCTTCAACTTGCCGATTTTTTTATTCAAACCGTAGGTTTGGTATGTAATCACACGTTAGTGTGTATGATATCGCCGTGGGCGCATGGCATCACCGAAGGTTGCACTTAATTATTTACACAGTAAGTATAATTATTAACATACTGTTTTTCTTAATATTGAACAAACAAAAAGAGCAAGTGTAAAAGGATAATTCCTTCTATTCTTGCTCTGTTTTTTATTTTAAGTTATAACACAACTAATTATTTTGATAAAAGTTTATCTTAAAGTGGGAAGTTTGCCTTCTACTAAAAGCCAAACCATTCTATCAAAGTAAAGAGTGTTTTCTAAATAGTTAACGGAAAGAAGCTCTGCTTCTGCCATTGCTTCACCGTCTGAACAGGTTGCTTCAACGGGGGTGATAGTTTCTACTTCTTCACCGCTTTCTTCATCTACTGCAACGGTTTTTAGGTTGAATGCAAAGGTATCTGCATAATTACAAGTCCAAACGGTACCTGTATTTAAACCTGCAAATAATCCGCTATTTGTTAAAGCTGAATCTACGGTTACGCTACCGAACGCAAAGCACTTGCTTACTAATGATTCTTTTGTTGATACGTGTCTGTTTTCGCCAACGAAACCGCCAACTGCATAAAGAATTTGGTTAGCAGTTATATCAACGTCACAGTAACAGTTATAAATTTTACCAATGTTTAAACCAACGAAACCACCAATCATATCTTCTTCAGAAGATACACTTACTTGATCATCTTGACTTAATTTATATTCAGACTGAGCGTAACAGTTTTGAATTTCACCTTCGTTATGACCTACAAGACCACCGATTTTAAGCTGGTTGCGACCATAACTGTTAGTTCTTACGTATGAAAGATCAAAGTTTGCGTAGTTAATGCATTCAAAAATGGTTGCGCCTTCTGCATTACGACCTACAACACCACCAACCGATGCTACATTTAATGAATAATAATAGTAATAATTCCAAATGCTTGTATTGTGAGAACCCCAAGCACCGCCTTTAATTTCATAATTTACGTAATTTACGCAGTTTTTAACAACGCCACCGTTATAAGCTACTATTCCGGCAATATCCGTATCAAAATAGCCCGTTCCGTTTGCATTACCAGCATTAAGTCCTGATTTATAATCAATTTTTAAAACACCACCCATAGCCTTGCAGTTTTCAACAGTACCGTAGTTGTTACCGCAAACAAGAGCATAAACTTTATTATTTCTTGAATCCCTAACTACAGTATAACTGAAGTCATCAAAAGAAAGGTTTCTAATTATACCGTTATTGGTTACGATGAAGGCAAGTTGATCTATATCACTATTGTAAGAGAAGTTAAAGATCTTATATCCGTTACCTTCTAATTCGCCAGAGAAGCTAGCAATAGGTTCTAAGGTGTTACCCTTACAGTTAATATTGCATGCTAAAAGGTATTTAGCGGTGGGATCATCCTTAATAGCAATAAGCTGATCTACGTTAGAAATAACTATATATTCACCAAGAGAGGTATCATAAAATTTTGCGTAAAGAGTGGTGTTTTCTTCAAGAGGATAATCGAAGAAATATCTATTTTCAAACTCAGCATCAAAATACCAACCTGCAAATACAAATCCATCTACAACAGGCGCTTCAGGAATAGCGGGAACTTCGCCAACAGGTACGTCAACCTTGGGAACATCTATTTTACCGTCTGTATTAAAGGTAATGGTGATAAGCTCTTCTTTTACAGAGCTATTCCCTGTGCTTGCACCACTATCCTTTGGTGGAGCGCAAGAGGTACATAACATAACAACTGTTAAAATACTTAATAATAAAACAACTATTTTTTTCATTTTTTGCAACCTCCTTTTACATTGCAAGTATAATTATATGCTAACTGTTGGTTAGTTGTCAAGTAAAATTACTAACTAATGGTTATAATAATTATATGAAAAACGAAATTATTAAAGCTAGACTAGGTGAAGAACTGAAAAATTGCGGATTAACCACGGTGGAAATTGCCAAAAGAATTGGTGTTTCACCGGAAATGGTTACGCAGTACAAAACAACAAAAAAGATGCCAAAACTGGATACCTTTGCTAAACTGTGCCAGGAATTGGACTTAGATGCAAATTATATTTTGGGCTTATCACAAGAATAATAAAGAGCCAAACCATAGCGTGATACTCTTAACGGAGTATCACGCTATTTTCTAGAGCGTTTTTTGTTTTGCGTAATAATTTTTTTACTTAAAAATATTTTTTTGATGCAAAGTTTGCGTTTGCCGTTGCTTTAAGTTGAATTTTATGCTATAATAAGCATATATTCGTTTTTTTAATACCCAAGCCTTTTTTTGGGTAATAATACACAAAGGAAAAACAATGCAAAATTACAACGTTTTTTTATGCTATCGCGGTGAAGGTAGCATGCTTGCAGCAAATATATATTCAGATTTAAGCCTTTACTCTAACAGTAAGCTTAAGATTTTTTATGCGCCAAAATGCATTAAGCACGGCGAAAATTTTATGTCTACCTGTAAAGAGGTGGCTGGCAACGTTGCGCTTATGATTTTAGTTCTAACACCCGGGTTTTTTCAGATGTGCGCTAATGAGGATGACGTTGTTTTACAAGAATTACGTAGCGCGCTAAATAACCCAATGTGTTCTTTCTTGCCCATTTTAACGCCGGGCTTTGAGTATAATAGCATTGCGCTTGAAACCTTCTTTACCGAACAGGAAATAGACCGTATTAAGCATATAAACGCAATAAAATATACGGACGTTTATTCCTTTAATTCAATGGAACTGCTTCTTCCCATTCTTAAAGATAAGGTTGGCGTTA
>JAZSMG010000169.1:0-3959 GCA_045535775.1 Christensenellaceae bacterium
GGGCAATATGGAATTAAAAGAACTAAAGAAAATATTAAAAGCATTATCAAATGATGCACGTTTACAAATTTTTTTAATGTTAAAAGACAAAAAGCTTTGTGCGTATCATTTATTAGATAAATTGAACGTAACTCAGCCAACCTTATCCCACCATATGAAAGTTTTATGCGATTGCGGTCTAGTGCTCGCTGAAAAAGATTGGAAATGGACTTACTATAGTCAAAATAAAACTAAAATTAAAGAAGTTGAATATATTTTGAATACCTTAATTTAGTAAAATTCATTTTTACTCATCTTTGCATATAATATTTATTAGCGAGAAATTTATATGCAATTTAAAGAAGTAATTGATAGTTATTTTCCTTATTATGAAGACTATTCGTTAACCGCAATACATACTGGAAACATAAATAAAAGTTATCTTTTAGAAATAATAATTAATAAAAATAAAAATAAATACGTTTTGCAACAGTTAAATCAAACAGTTTTTAATGATCCAGTTGCCGTTATTGATAATTCAACGTTAATTTTAGATTATATGAATAATGACTTATTTTATTATTTAAAAACAATTAACGGTAAGAAGTTTTATTTGGATGAGGATGGTCGTTATTGGCGATTATTTAATTACGTTCAAAATTCGATTAGCTTTAACAAAACGAACGATTATGATATTGTGTATCAAACAGGGAAGGCTTATGGTAATTTTTTCTCGCGTTTGCAAAATTTTAATAACAATGAGTTAAAAACAACTATTCCAAATTTTCATAATACCAAATTGCGCTATCAATCACTGGACGTGGCAGTTAAAAATAACCCTGAGAGATATAAAAAGACTCAAAGAGAATATGAACTTCTTAGACAATTAAAAAACCACGTTTGCTTTTTAGATTGCCTAATAGAGGATAAAAAATTACCGGTTAGAATAACTCATAATGATACAAAATGCAATAACGTTTTGTTTAACCGTATAACACATAATTATATAACTGTAATTGATTTAGATACGGTGATGCTTGGCGCAATAGCCCATGATTTTGGTGACGGTGCTCGTTCCATTTGTGCAACCGAGGCAGAAGATTCAAAAGATTTTGAAAATGTTAGCTTTGATCTTAATAAGTTTTATTATTATACCAAAGGCTTCGCCGAAGAGATTAAGCATTTTGTTTTAGAAATTGAAAAATTGACCATTTACATGGGGGTATTAAAAATAACAACGGAATTAGCCGTAAGGTTTTTGACCGACTACTTGTTAGGAGATCAATACTTTAAAATTGATTATCCCACTCAAAATTTAGATAGAACAATAAATCAATTAACGTTAGCCTTTGATATTTTTGATAAACAGAATGAAATTAAAGAAATAACCTATTCTTTGCTAAAATAGCTAAATTAATTAGTTTTAGCTAAAATATTTTACGTAAAAATGCATATTATAAAAAAATGCACCTGATAAAAGAACTAAATCTTTATCATGTGCATTTTTATTTGCTATCTATTTTAAATTATCAAATTTACTTAATACCTTGTTGTTAACCGTAATTTTTGCAATTAGAAATTCATCTGTGTACTCAAGCTCGGCATTTTCATAATATCTTTGTAATGAATGAAATTCGTTTATTTTTGAATAAGGAATTTTAAGAATTAATTTTGTATAATTGCCTTCAAAGTAAGCGCGTATTTTAGCTAGTAAACTATCCAAGCCTTTTTTCTCTTTTGCGGAAATAAAAACAGAATCCGCAGGATACTGGGAAAAATCATCAATATTTTCACATTTATTAAATACTAAAATGCGAAAAGCATTGCTTTTTAACTCATCCAACATCATATTCGTAGTTTCATATTGAACGGCCCAGTCTGCTGTTGCATCACAAACTATTAATACTAGGTCTGCTTCAACGGCAACCTCAAGTGTGGACTTAAATGCTTCAATTAGGGTTGTGGGAATATTTTTAATAAAGCCAACCGTATCAGAAATTAATACGGTAAAATCACCCAAGCTTAACTTTCTGGTTGTTGTATCTAGGGTTGCAAAAAGTTTGTCTTCAACAAGCACCTCGCTTTGGGTTAAAGCATTAAGGGTAGTGGATTTACCTGTGTTGGTAAAACCAACTAAGGCAACCTTAAAAATACCGTTTTTATTACGTCTATCTGTTTGTAACTGTCTTCTATTTTGTAGTTCTTTTAGCCTTTCTTCTAAATAATTGATGCGCCTTCTTATATGACGTCTGTCGGTTTCAAGCTGAGTTTCACCTGGCCCCCTAGTACCTATACCACCACCTAACCTAGAAAGCGCAGAGCCTTTTCCTTTAAGTCTTGGATAAATATATTTTAATTGAGCAAGTTCAACTTGAATTTTACCTTCTGCAGATTTTGCTTGACTTGCAAAAATATCTAATATAAGGGTGGTTCTATCAATAACTTTCACGCCACCCAACGCATCGCTCATGTTAAGAGTTTGAGAGGGTGTTAAATCACCGTCAAAAATAACAAGGTCGCAGTCAAATTCTTCTATTTTATTTTTTATACTTTCTAACTTGCCTTTACCAACGAAGGTAGCAGGGGTAATTTTATTAATTTTAACAACCTCATGCGATACAACGTTTGCACCCGCGCTTGAAGCTAAGGAAGTAATTTCTTGAACGCGATCTGGTTCTAAAGCCCCTTCAAAGGGGATTATTATAAACGTAATTTCCATAAAAATCCTTTGTATTATAAGCGATTTTGCGAGTTATTATATATTAGTCATCATCGCGTAGTTTAACTTTTTTAATTGCAGCACGGCGCAAGTCGTCACTCATTGCTGCATAGTGTTTTTTTGTTGTATTTATATCTCTGTGGCCTAAAAAATCTGCAACGACGTAAATATCGCCCGTTTCTTGATAAAGATTTGTACCAAACGTACTGCGCAGTTTATGTGGTGTAATCTTTTTTAATGGAGTTACTATTTTAGCATATTTTTCAACAAGAATTTGAACACTTCTAACGCTTATACGCTTGTTCCTTAATGATAAAAACAAAGCTTTTTCTTCCTTATCAAGTTCTTTTATTTCTGTACGTTTTTCAAGCCAAGCAATTAACGCATCTTTAACTTCATCTGTAAAGTATAAAATAGTGCGGTTACCGCCTTTTCGTGTAACAACAAAGCTATTTGAATCCAAAAATATATCGTCAACATTTAGGCCTACAAGCTCACTAATACGAATTCCAGTGCCTAAAAATAGGGTAATTATTGCAACGTCCCTTATTTTAGTGTTTTCATGATATGCTTTTTGCCTGCCGGAAAGGCCATTTCCTGATTCAACTGTATTTATCATGGAAACAACCTCATCAATTTCCAGTCGAATAATCTCTTTATCGTGAATTTTGGGGCTTCTAACCTTTGCAGCTGTATTAGAAATGATTTTTTCCTTATTAAAGAAGTATTTATATAAAGCTCTAATACTTGCAAGCTTGCGCTGTTTTGCCTTTTCATTGCATGATAGGGCTTTGCCATCATGCGTATAACTGTTTAAATAACTTAAATAGTGTTCTATATCTGATGATTTTACTTTTTCTAAGTCAGTTAAATCAAACTTCTCAATAGTCATATTAATAAATACTTTTTTAACTAAAAAGTCAAAAAATATTCTTAAATCCATTGCGTAATTAAGTCGTGTTAGTGGAGAAGTATTGTTTTCTATTCCAATAAAAAACTCGCGACAAAAATAGGGAAGTTCCTCAATTACGGCTTCCATTCTTTTAATACAATTAATTTTTCTTTTTTCAAAATAATTATTTTTTTCTGTTGTTGCCATAAAAGCTCCTAAAATTTACTAAAAAGCTATCATAAAAAACTAAATATTTTAAAGAGTGCGGTGTTTCCGCGATTTATATATCATTGCGTAAAAGTCAAGTTTTGCGAAATGATATAGTTAATTTGTACAAGTTATTAAATAAATATAAAAATTTCTATTTTT
>JAZSMG010000206.1:0-2558 GCA_045535775.1 Christensenellaceae bacterium
ATATTACGCGCGCCACTTAATGGCAAGAACGCCATAATAAATACTAAAACACCCATACCGCCAATCCAGTGGGTAAAGCTACGCCATAGTAATAGGCATTTTGCCAGGCCTTCTATTTGGTCGCCATAAAGAACGGTCGCGCCCGTTGTGGTAAAACCGGATACCGTTTCAAAAAGCGCGTCTACAAAATTGGGGATTGCGCCCGATATAAAAAAGGGCAAGCAACCAAAAATACTCATTACAATCCAGCTTAAAGCAACTATTACGAAGCCTTCTTTTGCATAAATAGTATCCTTTTTAGGCTTTTTCCAAACACAAAGCAAGCCTAAAACCGCACATAGGGCTATGCAGGTTAAGAATACAAAGAACTCCTTTTCCCAATATATTACCGCCGTTATTAGGGGAATTACAAAGAATATTGCTTCAAACAGTAAAAGCCAGCCTACAGTTCTTCTTATAATTTGAAAATTCATAAGCTTAATCCTTTTGTAAAACGTCGGTGATATCGTGAAGAGCAAGGTTTGCAGTTATTACTATAACGGTATCGCCCTCTTTAATCATGTTCCAACCACGGGGAATTATAACCTCTTTTCCGCGGGTGATGGAAGCAACTAACACGTTTTCTTTAAACTTTAATTCACTTAAAGGTACGTTACATATGGGTGACTTTTCCTTAATTATAAATTCCGCCGCTTCTACCTTATCTTGAATAATATTGTAAAGTCTTTCTATATTGCTACCTTCTGAGTTCTGCGTTGCCCTAACGAACCTTAAAATCATATCTGAGGTTATGTTCTTGGGGCAAATTACCGCTTCTAAATCTAGCTTAGAAAGAACCTGATCGTAGTCCGTTCTGCTAATCTTGGTTACAAGCTTGCAAGCGGAAATATCTTTGCAGAAAAGTGAAAGTAAAATATTATCCTCATCGTGGGGAAGAAGTGAAACGAACGTATCTACGTTTTCTAACCCCTCTTCAAGCAATAGTTCTTTATTTAAGCCGTCACCGTGAATAACGTTGACCTTTTCCCAATCGTTAGAAAAGCTTTCGCAAAGGGCCAAATCCCTTTCTATAACGGTAAGTTTTATGCCTGAACGGTCTAAAATACCGCATAAATAGTGGGTTATTGCACCCGCACCAACTATTATTGCATTGCGGATTACGTCTCCCTTATAATCTATCTTACCAAAGAATTCGTTAGCCTGCTTGGGCGTGCCGATTATGGAAACAATATCCTTTTCTTCAAACACGAAATCACCTTTGGCAATGAACGCCTTTTCACCCCTTTCTACAGAGCATACTAAAACGTCTACCTTAAGCTTTGCCATTATTTCACGCACGGATGCGCCAACTAGCTTGCAATCCTTGGGCACTCTAAACTTAATTAGGTTAACCCTACCCCTTGCAAAGGGCTCTACCTTTAACGCAGAGGGGAAGCGCAATACTCTTGATATTTCTTCTGCCGCGGCATATTCGGGGTTAATAACCA
This sequence comes from Christensenellaceae bacterium, assembly GCA_045535775.1. Lineage (GTDB taxonomy): Bacteria > Bacillota > Clostridia > Christensenellales > Borkfalkiaceae > HGM11416. The sequence continues at coordinate 1,488 of JAZSMG010000206.1, forward strand.
TTGCAAGACCAAGTTGCTCCTTTAAATAGGGTGCGTCTGCGCTATATTCGGGGTTTTTAACCCTTGCTATGGTTTGACAGTTACCTTCCTTCTTAGCAATCATACAGCAAAGAAGGTTAAGTTCGTCAGAGTTGGTTACCGCAATAAAAAGCTGAGCGCTTTCTATACCTGCCTCATGCAACGTGCTCTGCTTTGCGCCGTTACCAACTACTCCCATTACGTCTACCTTATTGGTTATTTCCGTTACTTTTGCGGGGGATAAATCTACTACGGTTACTTCATTTCCGTCATTATTAAGTTTTTCTGCTAGGGTTAAACCTACCCTTCCGCATCCAACGATAATTATCTTCATTTAAGATACTCCTTAAAGAAAAGCAAAGCTTTTCTACCCTATATATTACACCAATTAACAATAAAAATCAATTAGTTTTTACGTCTTTTGAATAACATTTTTTTAAGCAGTTTTTATTTCGCTTTTTTGAATGGTTTTTGATACGTTAAATATAATAATCTAAATCATCAATAGCTTCCGTTAAATATAAAAATTCCACGATATCGCGCTCTAAGCTCAAAATTGGGTTAAGCTCTTCCGTGCTTAAATTAACCACTTTAACAAGGTAATAATCTAACTTGTATTCATACTTTAATTGGTAAAGCATTCCCTCTTTACCGAATAAATCCTTTAAGGTCTTTCTTAAGCAGTCGTTGATATCAACGCTAAATTCCCTATTTTCGCCTATCACTATTTTATCTTCCTTTATTAGTGGAAGTATATCTTCTTTGTTAAAGCCAAGCTTATTGCAAAAATCATCTAAGTTAAAGTCCTCATTAAAGTAAATTGCAAAATAAGTTAAAATTTCCCTTTCCATATTCTTTATATCCCTTTAAATTATAAAAAATCCACTTACTACACTATACCACAAATTACCAAAAATTTCAATGGTTTAAAATAACTTTTAGTTTTTTTTAAAAAGCCACTCCTATTTTTAAAGCTTAAACAAACAAAAAAACAGGGCTATAGCGCGATTAACCGCTATTTCCCTGTTTTTATTTATTAAAGTCGGATCGTAG
>JAZSMG010000262.1:0-1692 GCA_045535775.1 Christensenellaceae bacterium
GTTTACGCAAAAACTTTTTTACGTCATTCTGGAGCGTTAGCGATAGAATCTCTACACACTCCCATTTAACCTTTTAGACTCTATCATTTCCGCAAGCGAAAATTCCAGAGTGACAAAAGCAAACTAATGGCTATGGAAAAATAAGCTTCAATTGCGAGTTAGAGCGGTTAAACCGAGCATTGACTGAAGGGAGTTTACTTTGCGTAAATGACCGAAGGCAAACGCAAGGTTTCGCCGTTATAACGAAGCAAGTCAAGCTTATTGTAAATAAGCACTAGATACAAGCAAGACGAGGCGTTTTAGCTTTGACCGCAGGGAGCGACCTTGTTGGTCGCAGGAATGTGAGCAAAACTAAAAGAACGAACTATTGCAAAGTAATAGGGATTATTGTAAATAAGCCTTAGATGCGAGCAAGACGAGGCGTGTTAGCTTTGACCGCAGGGAGCGACCTTGTTGGTCGCAGGAATGTGAGCAAAGTTAAAAGAACAAAGTATTGCGAAGTATATAAGGCTTATTTTAGTTTTAAGTCGCCTTCCTTTATCCATCCCTTTTTCCTCATAAACTCGCTTACAAAAAAGCAAATAACGGCAGGAAGAATGAACATTAAAAGGGCGATGCCAAGCCATAAAACCCAGCCTTCTATTTTACCAGCGGAAGCATCTATAACGCCAAATACGCCAACCAAGCCACTAGTACCCATACCGCCACCTGAGGCGTTACAGCGAAGCTGGAATACCTTAGTTGCAAGAGGTCCCGTTATTATACTTGAAATAACGGGCGGAATGAATAAAATGGGCTTTTTCATAACGTTGGGGATTTGTAGCATGCTTGTTCCAAGACCTTGGGAAATAAGCCCGCTAAAGCCGTTTTCCCTAAAGCTCATAACCGCAAAGCCAACCATGTGGCTTGCGCAACCAACTACTGCAGCGCCACCTGCAATTAAAACTGCATCAGGCACGTCCTGCCCAAAAGAGGTAACAATGGTTACCCAAATAGCGGCAGAAGAGGTTGGCAAAGTTAAAAGCATACCCATAACCACTGCAATAACTATACCCATTATTATAGGGGTTGCCGTTGTTGCAATTCTTATACCTTCGCCTATTACGCCAATAAGCCAAATAAAGGGGTATGAAACGTAAATGCCGGCAATCGCACAGGCTACACAGGTTAATGGAACTAAAAGTATATCTAATTTCGTTTTGCCGGAAACAAAACGCGCAATTTCTATTGCTAATAGCGCGCACACGTATGCACTAATGGGGTTACCGGGTAAACCCTTGCCCCAAACGGCAGAAAGCTCTACTAACCCTGCCCCGCCTAAAAGTTTATCTGCATAAGCGCCGATAAAGCCGGCAACGCCCGCCGAATAAACCACAAGCTTATCGCTTTTAAGCGCGTTAGCCATACCAACGCCTATACCAAAGCCGGTTACAACGGAAGCTATACCTCCGATAAGGGCTAAAAACGCACCCACAACGGTATCTTCACCGATAAGGTAAGAGCCGATGGTTTTAATTATCGTGCCTGCAATAAGGGTTACGAAAAGCCCTTGCGCCATGCCCGAAAAGGCATCAATAAACCATCTGGTACAAATTTGTTTTACTCTTTCTAAAAAAGAGTATGAAGACTTTTTTTCCATAATATATCTTCTCCTTTTCCGCTTTCAGCGGAAATCACGCGTTAGCGTGTATA
>JAZSMG010000143.1:0-2951 GCA_045535775.1 Christensenellaceae bacterium
GGATTAAAAAATAATATGACTTTTTACCTTAAAAACAGCATAGAATGCAACTCCTTAAGCAAACGAATGCGTTAATAATACTATTTTAATTAAAAAAATAAAAATTAACGTATTATTAAGGAGAAAAAATTATGAAAAAAATTATTACTTTTATTTGTATATTAGCGCTTACCCTTTCTTGCTTTACCGGTTGCGGTAAAAGAGATGAAAACCATATTATAGTTGGCGCAAGCTCTACCCCACACGCAGAAATTTTAGAATTTATTAAAAGCGATTACGAAGCGCTTGGTTATACCTTGGAGATAGTTATTTATACCGATTACATTATGCCCAACACAAGCCTTGCTATCGGCGACTTAGATGCTAACTACTTCCAACACCTACCCTTCTTACAGCAATATAACAAATCTAACGGCGCTAACCTTGTGAGCGCGTGCGCAGTTCATTACGAGCCAATGGGTATATTTGCTAAAGGGGTTAACGAAATTTCTGCAATTCCCCAAAACGCAGTTATAATTATTCCTGCAGACCAAAGCAACCAAGCAAGAGCGTTATTCCTTCTTGCCGAAAATAATCTTATCACTTTAGCAGATGGCGTTACTATTACCAACGTAACCGTTTTAGACGTTGTTGACGATAAAGGCCACACCATTCGCCCCGTTGAAGCGGCAAGTATTCCCGCTCAGCTTAACCAAGGGGATAACGGCAGCGTTGCAGTTATTAACGGTAACTACGCTCTTTCTTCAGGTATTTCTTTAACCACCGCGCTTGCAGTTGAAGATAAAAACAGTGAAGCTGCTTTAACTTACGCTAACGTTTTAGCAGTTCAAAAGGGCCACGAGCAAAGACAAGCTATTAAGGATTTAGTTAAGCTTTTAACTAGTGAAAAGGTTAAAAATTACATTACGGCAAACTATCAAGGAGCTGTTCTACCTTTATAATTAACGCACAAAAACCGCGCTATAGCGCGATTAACGAAGTTTTTTATGTAATAAGCAAAAGATTGGATTTGGTAAAAAACCAAATCCAATCTTTTTATTTATTCAACTATTCACTTTTTAGTTAACTTATAGCAAATATTGGAATCGCTATTAAATTCCCTATGCTCAATTTCATATTCTAACCAACCTTTAGCATATCCTACATATAACATTGTATTATTTTCGAAATCCAATAAAAACAAAGCAGGTGAACCAGGTAAGGGTTGCATTCCTTCTTGCTTATACGGCATCCACGATACAAGGAAAAACTCTCCATCTTTATTAATAATTGATTCTTCACCAGCTGTATATTCCGAAAATATTTCAAAATATTTTGATAGCCTTTCTTCGTATTCGTTTATATCAATTATTATTTTATTAAAAACTTTACCACTAGTTGTTCTTACGGTAACTATAAAACTCGTTTCAGTTTTTTGTTTTTTGTAATAATAATGAAAACTTTTACCCCAATTAAAAAAGTTGTGCTGATGAATAAATCCTTTAGACTCCCAGTCTTCTTGGTTCACAAAGGCGTCTTGTGGCAACGCCTCAAATATATACCCATCAATTTCAGGTATAAGTGCATCCGCCTGTGCTTTTCTTTGCTTCTGAATTTCTACGCAACGTTGGCGGTGTTCTTCATTATTTTTTTTAATCAAAGTATAAAGACACCCTGAACAGCAAGAAAAAATTACAAAAGTTAAAAACAAAGTTAAAATTTTAAATATGCTAGACTTTTTCATAAAATTTCTTCCTTTTTTTGTTTTTATGCCACTATTTTATCATAGGTTTTTTAATATGTCAATACCCAAATTTTTTATTACTTTACAAAAGTAAAAAGATTGAGAAATGATAAAAATCAACCTCAATCTTTTTCATATCCAAATTCATAATCGTCACTAGGGTTTTCTGCTTGATTATTACTCCAATGGGAAAGGTTTCCACCACAACCATACGTAAAAACCGTTATTTGCGCTGATGGCGGAGTAAATTTCCCATAAAGAAAAGTATTGTTGACATATTTTTTTTCATCATCTTCAATCAACGTTTTATTATGTAAGTCATCATAATCAACAGTTAAATAAGTCTCGTCCTCTGTCTCAGCTCTAACTAGCGGTAATCCAATAATAATCGCACTAATTGCACTAGTTAAAAATATTGAGCAAAGTATAAATATCGTAATAATTCTTAATTTCTTCATATTTTCCCTCCTTCATTTTTTGTAAGCTTAAAACGCATTCTTATAAGATCATATAATTCATCATCTTCTAGTTCTGCTTCAATCCACCCCTTGCTATAGCCTACGTAATACATCTTGTGCTTTTCAAAATCTAATAAAAATAACGCTACAGCTCCAGCTCCGAATGTTTGTACACCAGTGGATGTTTCTTCCATACATTGAAAAATAAAATATTCTCCATTAATAAATGCGATATTTTGACTAAAAAACTGAGGAAATACTTCAAAATATTTCTTTTGCTCCTTTGTTGGTATTACATAGCCCAGTGGCTCTATTTTGTCTGCATTAGGTGGGTCATAAGGATAAATCCAATATTCTTTTACTTTTTCTGAGTCATATTTTTCTAAACAATCAAACAAGCCTCCGCCTCTAAAAAAATCCTCAAACGTTTTAAACCCCTGCGATTCCCAACGTCCTTCTTTCCATGTGAAATGAGTATCAGGTTTTGCCTCAAAAGTATATCCTTCAATTTCAGGAACAAGTGCATCGGCTAAGGCCTTTTTTTCTTTTTGTATTTCTAGTGCTTTTTGCAGATCTTTTTCATTATTGTATTCTACGAATTTCAAAAAAGTTATAATACATCCTGAACAGCAAGAAAAGATAATAAAAGTTAAAAACAAAGTTAAAATTTTAAATATGCTAGACTTTTTCATAATTTCCTACTCTTTTTAATTTTATGCCACTATTTTAACATACGTATAGCTAAATGTCAATACCCCAATTTTTAATAA
>JAZSMG010000183.1:0-4936 GCA_045535775.1 Christensenellaceae bacterium
CACAATTGCCTAATTAAAACAACTTTTTTTAGCCTCTAATAATGGGATATGTTGTATTTTTTGCTTTTTTATTTCGTAAAATGCGTAAAATTTAAATTCCATTTTTGTTTTCTTGACATAATTTTTTTAATGATATAAAATGGTTGTATACCTTAAATATAATTATATTTAAGATCCTATAAATAAATTTTTTGGGTAATTTATGGATAAAAACATTAAGAAGAAAACAAAAAAGGGCGGAGTACCCGGTAGAAGTCATATCTCGTTTTATTTTTTCTACACTATATTTACGATATTCGTTCGCCCATTATTAAAATTTAAATTAGATAAAAAAGTTAGAAATATAGAAAAACCTTGCATTGTTTTATGTAACCACGGTTCGTTTACTGATTTTTTCTATGCCGGAACAGTTTTGCACAGGTATAATCCTAGATTTATAACTGCAAGATTGTATTTTTATAACAAGTTTGCAAATAGCGTATTACGCTCTATTGGTTGCTTCCCAAAGAGTATGTTTACTTCTGATATAGAAAATGCAAAAAATTGCGTTAAGGTTATAAATCAAGGTGAAATGCTTGTTATGATGCCGGAAGCAAGATTATCTACCGCAGGTAAATTTGAAGATATTCAAGATAGCACGCTAAAGTTTATTCGTAAAATGAACGTCAACGTTTACACCTTGAAATTGTTCGGTGATTATTTTGCTTATCCTAAGTGGTCAAAAGGGTTAAGGCTTCGCGCATTGGTGGAGGCGGAATTTGATTTGCTATTTAAAGCAGGTGAGCCAAGCGAAATTTCACAAGAAGAGTTTGATAGTAAGGTTATAAATGCTTTAACTTATAATGATTTTGAATGGCTTAAACAACACCCGGAAGTTAGGTATAAAAACAAAAAACTTGCAAGTGGCTTAGAAAATATTCTTAACGTTTGCCCAAAATGTAACAAAAAACTTACGATAAAAACGGATAAACGACGTGTTTACTGTACAGAATGCGGTTTTTCTGTTAATATGGATGACAGATATGCATTCAATGAGAACCCATATTTTGAAAATTTTCAAGAGTGGTACGATTATCAGGTTGAACAAATGCGCAAAGAAATTCTTGATGGCTCATTTAAGCTTGAAAGTAAGGTTCAATTGATGCACTCAGCTAAAAAAGGCAATCATCAAATTAGACACGCTGGCGACGGCATTTGCTCGTTAGATGAAAACGGATTAACCTACCGTGGAACTGATGATGGTGTGCAAATAGAAAAATTCTTCCCGCTAGAAAATATTTACAGATTATTATTCGGCGCTGGTGAGGATTTTGAAATATATGAAGGAACAGAGATTTACTATTTTATTCCTGAAGATCGAAGAAGTTGTGTTATGTGGTATACTGCAAGTATTTTGTTAAAAGAAATATATAACAAGTAATTTAATGAAAGGAGAAGGTTTTATGGGAAAAAATAATACTAAAGAAAAAGCATTTTCTACTATAAGTACAAAATCGTTCATTACCGTAATGATTTTGCTAGTAGTTATTTTGGCTATTAGTGGTGCGCTTTCATATTTTATTCCGCAAGGAAGCTTTGAAAGGATTGAAGTTAGTCCTGACGTTTTTGAAATTGTTCCCGGAACGTATACCGTTGGCGAGGTTAAAGGAATTGAAATTTGGCGTATAATAACGGCACCTGTAAGGGTATTTAGCCCCTCAAACGGTGGGTTAAGTATAATCATGATAAGTTTATTCTTACTTGTTATGAGCGGTGTTTTCAATCTGATGGAAAAAACCGGCGGTATTAAGATCTTTATCGGTAGAATAGTTAGACGCTTTACTGGACAGAACAAGGTTGTTATATGCGTTTCAGTATTTGTATTTATGCTCTTTGGTAGTTTCTTTGGAATGTTTGAAGAGCTTGCAACTTTATTACCCGTAGTAGTAATTTTTATGCTCTTGTGTGGTTTTGACACAATGACCGGTTTAGGTGTTTGTCTATTAGCTACCTGCTTTGGCTTCTCATCTGCAATTACTAATTCATTCTCTGTTGGTTTGGCTGCAGAACGCGCTCATATTGCCGTATTTGACGGCGTATGGCTAAGGGCGGTATTCTTTGCATGTATATACGTTATCGTTTCAGCCTTTTTGCTAGCCCACGTTAAACGTATTTCAGCTAATCCCAAGAAATCTTTAACTTACGAATTAGACCGTGAAAAACTTAAAAATTTAGACGTTAGCTTGATAGAAGAAGGGCAGGGCGAAGCGAAAACATTTAAGGCATTTGCAGTCTTCTTCATAGTTCAACTTGCAATTTTAGTTTTATCTGCTAGCATAAGGGCAATAGCAAGCTATGCAATTCCTCTACTTGCCGCAAGCTTTTTAATCGGTGGTATTGTAGTAGGTCTTATCGTTTGTGAAAACAAAAAAGATACCTTCGTTTATATAGGTCAAGGCGCTTTAGCAATGCTTCCTGCTGTTGTTATGATAGGATTTGCATCATCTGTTAACTTGGTTATGACTGAAAGTGGAATCATTGATACGATTATGAATTTCGTTGTAACGTTATTAGATGGAAAGAGCCCCTTCGTTTGTATTTTACTCATCTATTTCTTCATTTTATTCTTACAAATTTTCATTGGCTCTGCATCTGCTAAAATTATGCTTATAATGCCTTTGGTGTTACCTATTTGTTCTGTTTTAGGCATTTCACCCACGCTACTTATTTTGACTTACTGCATAGCGGACGGGTTTACAGACGTTATTTTACCCACGAACCCCGTATTACTTATATCTCTTTCAATGGTTAACGTATCATACGGAAAATGGGTTCGCTGGACTTGGAAATTACAATTGTTTGTATTTGCATTCACTATATTAATTTTATGGTTTGCAACCTTAATTGGATATTAATTTACAAAGGGGCTTTTAGCCCCTTTGTTGTTATTTTTAATAATATTCTTGAATTTTTTTATAAAATTCAAAGGAGGTACCATTGAATATACTAAATACATTAACTGATATATCAAATATTTATAAAGATGGTAGCTTTGATATTCATGAATGGGAAAAATATATAAATTTAATCAACCCCAAATTGTATCAACTTTGTTTTGGTGATATGAATGAATCAATTTCAACGGGGTTAGTCTCTTTTGAAAAGGATTATTTACCAATTCTAAATAACGTTTTTATCCAAAAGGAAGAGGTAAACAGGGCAATTAAATCTTTTGATATTCTTACTAACGGGTTAGAAAGGGAATTGATTAAAAAATTCAACAAATCTGTAGATGTTGAAATAGTGCTATATTTGGGTTTGTGTAACGGTGCTGGTTGGGTTACAAAAGTTGATGATAAAGTTTTTTGTTTGTTAGGAATAGAGAAGATTATTGAGTTAAACTGGCAAGGATTAAACGAATTTCGTGGCTTACTTTACCACGAATTAGGGCACGTATTTCATAATCAATATGGCGTGTTGGAAAGAAAATTTGAAAGTAATAAAGATACTTTTTTATGGCAGTTGTTTAATGAAGGCGTAGCTATGTATTTTGAGCAAATGCTGTTTGGCGATTTTGAATATTTTCATCAAGACTGCAATGGTTGGAAGTTGTGGTGTGAGGATAATTTAAATCAAATTAAAATTGATTTTTATAACGATTTAAACAGTATGACGTTTGAAAACCAAAGATATTTTGGTGATTGGGTTAAATATTATTCGCATTCAGACGTCGGGTATTTCCTTGCCGCTAAATTTATTCGATTTGTTTGTAAAAAATATTCTTTTGATAAAATTTTAATATTTGATATTGATAAAGTAAGTGATTTATATATTGAATTTGTTGAGCAAGGCAAATTTAAGTTTTAAAGAGGTTTATGACTTATGAAGACTGAATTTTTAAGTATAGTTAACGTTGAAAAATATATTTCTTATTTAAAACAAGCATTAATTGAGGAGCCTGAAGAAATGCTTATTGATTGCGTTGATGAAGATAGTATTATTAGTCGTGTTAAAGATAAATTTTATAAACAAACAAAATCTATATTAGCAATTTTGGATGACAAAGTTATCGGAAGGATCGAATATCATTTTTACGGCTGTATACAAGATGGATTTAAAATGGCTTACGTGGATTGGGTTTATGTTTTAAGAAATTATAGAAAACAAGGCGTGGCAAAAGCTTTGTTTAATGAATTTGAAAAAGATTGTAAAAACAACAAAATAAATCAATATTTTTTAATACGAGCTACTAGTGAAAGCGCTAATAGTTTTTACAATAGTTTTCAAGAAGTAGAATTGAAAGTTAGTCCTACTTTAAGAAAGGACTTATAATTAATTTTTAATAAGGTGTGTAGTTATGAATGATAAAAAGATTGGTAGAATTATGTATGAAAAAGCCCTTGCTTTTATTAATTGTAGATACCCAGTCGGTTGGGGTGGTTGCGCAATAATGTATACTAAAGAAGGTGAGTATCTTATTAGTGTATATCTAGAATCTCCTAATGCTTCAGCTGAATTGTGTATGGAAACAGGTGCAATGTGCGAAGCTCAAAAGCTTAATTTACATGTCACTCATTCGTTATGTATCGCTAGAAATAACGAAAACGAAAATCCGGTTATACTTACTGCATGTGGTATATGCCAGGAAAGATTATATTATTGGGGTAAAGATGTTAGGGTTGCCGTAACAAATGTAAATAACGAAATAATTTTCAAAAGCCTAGAGGAGCTTGCTCCGCATTATTGGGTTGATGCATTTAAATTAAAAAAATAAACAAATGTTAACTTTTTAGGTGATTTTATTATGAAATAAAATAAAAACTCCGAAAGTCAGTCTATTTATATAGAATAAACTATATTAATAGCTCGTTCGGAGCTTTTTAATTATAAAGATAAAAAAATAAGGAACACTTACTAAGTGTTCCTTAATGGAGCTGATAACCGGATTTGAACCGGT
>JAZSMG010000199.1:0-2602 GCA_045535775.1 Christensenellaceae bacterium
TATAATATATTCATAAATAAAACGGGAAGGTCAATAATGCAAATCAAATTTAACTTAACTAAAAGAGGCTTATACATATATTTGGAAGGCGAGTTAGATGAGTGTAATGGAACGTATGCAAAAAGTAAAATTGATGAGTTAATTGAAAAATATTCAACTTCACCATCAGTTGTTTTTAATATGCACGGGTTAACCTTTATGGATTCAACCGGTATAGGCATCCTAATTGGTCGCTATAAAAAATTAAAAAATATGAAGATCCCCACTTATATTGAAAACCCTTCATTTTCTGTTGATAAAGTATTTAGTGTAAGTGGAATTTATAATCTTATTCCAAAAATATAAGCGGAGGGCAATATGAGTAATAAAATGAAATTAACTTTTTCTGCGGTGAGTGAAAATGAATCCTTTGCAAGAACTGCAGTTGCAGCTTTTATAATGTCACTGAATCCAACGTTGGAGCAAATAACGGACATAAAAACAGCCGTTTCTGAAGCGGTTACTAACTGTGTTGTTCACGGATATCCCGTTGCAAAAGGTGAAATTTCCATTGAATGTGAGATTTTAGATAGTGTTTTACATATAAAAGTTAGCGATAGTGGTGTTGGTATTGAAAATTTAACCAAAGTACTAGAACCCTTCTACAGCTCTAAAGCTTTAGAGGAGCATGCCGGCATGGGGTTCACTATTATGCGCACATTTATGGACTCATTTTCCATTGAGTCCGCTATTAACGTTGGTACTACGGTTATTATGTCTAAAAGCTTAAAAATCGCTTAAAGGAGAATTATGCTTTCATATGAACAAACAATGGAATACATTATTAAAGCTAAAGAAGGGGATATTAATGCTAAAGAGTTATTGATTTCTGAAAATGAGAATTTAATTAAATCGCTTGTTTCTAGATTTAAAAATAAAGGGGAAAATTATGATGATTTAAAACAAATTGCTTACGTTGGTTTTATAAAGGCAATTAATAATTTTGATTTATCCTACGGGGTTTGTTTTTCCACTTATTTAGTGCCGATGGTTATTGGTGAAATAAAACGTTTTTTGCGTGATGACGGAATAATTAAAGTCTCGCGCGTTATCAAAATGCAAAGATTGCAAATTAACAATTTTATAGAAAATTATAAAAATTTAAATAACGGCAATTCACCAAGCCTAGAAGAGGTGTCTAAAAGCTTGCAAATTACAGAAGAAGATATTGTTTTAGCATTAAATTGCGCAAAAATACCCTTATCACTGCATGAAAAACAGGATGATGACGATTCTGATGGCTCGCCTGAATTACTTGAAAAGTTGGGTGATAATTCGCGAGAAGAAGAGAAAATGCTTGATAAGATTATGTTAAGAACGTTAATTGGAGAATTGCCTTTAAGAGAACAAAAAATAATTTTATTAAGATTTTTTAGGGATAAAACTCAAAGTGAAACGGCTAAAGTATTAGGAATTTCGCAAGTTCAAGTTTCAAGGTTAGAGAGTAAAATTATAAATAAACTAAAAGAAAGGGTTGAAATTAATTAAGGACGGGGTAACCCGTCCTTATTCATGCTATATGTATTTTTCTTCCTTATCATAATCAAACCAAGGATAATTTTTCCACTTTCCACCGTTTAATCTGTGTATTTCCTCAGTGCAAATCAGCCATTTGATTGCCGTCTTGCTTTCTAAGGGCATAAATTCATAATATTCGCCGTTGTGTGCAAAAGTATAAAAGATGCTTGCATCGGTACACATACCGTAGGTGGGAAGGCTTTTGCTTTCTATAAAGAAGTTAAATGGCACGCCGTTTTTAGTGCCTTCATAGCTTAATCCTTCACGTGTGAGCGTAAGCATTCCTTCACCAAGCGGTAGGCTTGTTTCAGTTTTGCCTAAGTATTTATAATCGGGTAGACCTCCCAAAGCCACTCTTTCTTTTAAGAAGAAATTATCATCTTTAATTGCTTTAGCCTCAAGACGTCTTTCCCAATTAAACCAATCAACGGGGGTTTTAGGGTGTTTTAAACCATTTTGTGCTGTTAAATTGTATTTTTCATCAATATTAACTTCAAAACCGCATTTAGAACAAGCAATTTTACCGTTCTCACCCTTCATCGTGTAATCGCTAAGGCAGTGAGGGCATTTGTAAAGAAGCTGTTCTATATGGTATTCAGGATTGCCACCGCAGTCAAATTTAACTTGCTTGTCAAGGTTCCATTCGTAATCATCATGATATAATTCACAATCCAGTAAAGAATCAATCTCTTCTGAAGTTAGTTTAGAAATTTGTTCTTCATTAAGTAATTCAGTGAGTTCAACCTCAACTTTGCCGGGGCGCTCATTCATACAAAACTTTGTATTTGTTAAATATCCGCCATTAATTTTTATCATTAAAACAGGTAAATTATAGTGCTTAATTAATTTTCCGCTACCTAAAGCAACAGGTTGTTGTGCGCCGGAAATAGAGCTCATGCCTTCAGGGAATATGCAAATATTGCCGCCTTGCTTTATTACTGATGCAATTCCCTTCATTGCTGTCATATCCGGCACGAAATTTTTCTTTGGAATCGCATTAGCAATATTAAAAATTAGTTTAAGATGTGAACGGTAGAATTCGTTG
>JAZSMG010000076.1:0-9222 GCA_045535775.1 Christensenellaceae bacterium
GGGTACGTTGAAATAACGGTAGTGCCCAATATGAGCGGATATTGGAGATTTACTTCTATTGCAGATAGTGAAAGTAAAGCGGTTTTATTAGATGCTAACGGTAACGAACTTGTGAGTTGTGAAGGCTATTTTGATTTTGAAATAGAACAGCTTTTAGCTGCAGGAAAAACCTACACTTTAAGAGTTAGTTGGTTAAACGATAGCGAAGGGTTAATGATCGTTTGTGTTGATCAACCGGAAGAAGAGCTTTATATAATAACCGATAGTGCAGAGGTTGAGGTTGCGTTTGGCGAAACCCAAAACAGATCAATATATATTCTTCCCGAAGTAACCGGTATTTGGAATTTTGCTTTAGGCGTTGACAATGTATACGTTATTTTTGAGTTTTCAAAAACCAACGGCAATATTTTACATTCTTCGAATAAAACTGGAAAAATTGAATTTGAATACGGATTGGTAGCAGGAAAATCCTACGTTTTAGCAATGAGATGCGCTAATACGTGCAATATGCCCATATCCGTTGTTGCCCCCGAGGCTCAGCCGGAAGGAAAGATAGAAGTAACCTCTAGTGATGAGCTTGAATTTTACGTTGCGCAAGAGCATTATAAGGAAATCCACGTAACGCCTTCAAAGTCCGGTAACTGGATATTTACCTCTTTTGCTAATAAAGATACAGTGGCATACCTTCTTGATGCTAATAAAAACGAGCTTGCTAACGATAACGATTCAGGGGAAAACAACAACTTCCTAATTAAATACAATTTAACCGCAGGTGAAAGCTATATTCTAAAGGTGGAATGGAGTTCACCTAATAGCTGGGGTTACCTTCCCCTAACGGTAATAGAGCCTGCAGAGGAAATCACAATAACTAACAGCACAGAAATTACCCCCTTCGTTATTAGTGGAGAGGATAAGGATATTTGTATTATTCCTGAAATAAGCGGTCAATGGAAGTTTGAAGTTAACGTTGAAGAAGGTGCTTATGCATATATTTTAAACGCAAGCGGAAAAACAATTGAAAGCTATTCAGGTTCCACTACTTTTGTAATGAATCAAGTTTTAGTGGCTGGCGAAAGGTACGTTTTAAGGCTTGAATGGCACGGTGATATAGTTGGTTTTATGCCCATTACCGTTACTCAGCCTGAAAATGAAATAACAATTCTAACAAAAGCCGGTGATTACGAAAGTAACGTTGATCAAAGCAACTTTGCCACCTCTTACTTTATGCCTGAAAAAACCGGCACGTGGTTCATTACGGGCTACGCCATGAGTCTTGCGGAATGTCAGGTTTGGAATATAGACGGCGATTCTTTTATTGCGAGTGCACAAACTGATACAATTGGTATCTTTACGCTTCAATGCGAATTGGAAGAAGGTGTTTTATATTATATAAGTGTATATGTAGTTGATAGCACTTGTACCTCTTTAAATTTAACAATTGCATCTGAAGAGGACGTTGATGGTGTTGGACCTATATCAGATAGTACAGAGTGTGAAATTTATATAGATGCTTATCATTCTATTGAAGATATTCTTATTACTCCACAAGCAAGCGGTTATTGGACTTTTACTTCTGATGCTATTGGCAATATTTACGCAATTATTAAAGATTCTAACGATGAAAGGGTTGCTGAAGGCGATAATAGTGCTGAAGGTGGTGATTTATTCGTTCGCTGTTACTTAGAAGCCGGTAAAGAATACATTTTAACTTTAATGTGGAATAGAAATGAGTTTAAATTATTTATGCCCTTAACGGTTAGCTCACCCGTTTACTGTGATGAACACGAATGGGATTATGAAGAATTCATTCATGATGAGGAATTTGGTGAAACCACCTGCGAATTTGCCGGCAGAAAGGTTAAAAATTGTACCGTTTGCGGTTTAAGGGAATACCAAGAGGAAGCACTTTTACCACACAATTTTGTTAACGGTAAGTGCGCGTGGTGCGGTGATACTTATACTTATAAAACGTTTAGCACTAGTTTACCTTGGAATTGGAACCGTTTAGACGGTGTATATAGCGAAGCACAACAAATAGTAGAATTAATAAATAGCCACTTCTTTGAAGCAAACTTTAAGTTTGATGCAAACGGTGAGATTATCCCCGGTGAATATGAAGTTGAGTATTCATTTGCAACAGGGTTAGAAGACGTTACTTCCCAATACGTTGGTAGATACGGTGTTAAATCAGGCGAAAGCGCAAAGGTTTGGAAGATCACTATCCGTGAAGACGGCAAGTGGCAAAACGGCGATCCTATCGTTGCAGGGGACTTCGTTTACAGTATGCAAGAACAAATTAATCCCTTATTCGCATATTACGGAGTAAACAGTTTTGTAAATATTTACGGTGTATATAGTTATTATAATCAAGGTAAGACGGTAATAGAGTCGGCAAGAAGAAAGTATGATAAATGGAATGAAGAAGCTATAGCTGACAGTAGTTTATTTTTCGACTTAGAAAGCGACAATTCCGGTATTGTGCAACATCTTATTAACGTAGGCTACGGCTCATACGTGGATGCTTACGGTGCTGCTTGGGTTCTTCAGGCTCTATATAATGTACTAGAAGATGACGTTCTTGTATTACAGGGTAAAACCTATGCTGAAATCGTTGCAGACGCTAATTTAACAACAACTTTTAATTACTTAGTTTCTTGCTGGAATGGTGATAACGGTGAACTTAATTTCTTCTGCTATGAAGAAAACTATCCGGAAATGGACTTTAGTGATGTTGGTATTTTTGCCCCCGGTGATTATGAGCTTGTTATTG
The DNA here is from genome assembly GCA_045535775.1 of Christensenellaceae bacterium. Classification (GTDB taxonomy): domain Bacteria; phylum Bacillota; class Clostridia; order Christensenellales; family Borkfalkiaceae; genus HGM11416. Next base: position 2,771 of record JAZSMG010000076.1, read on the forward strand.
CATTAATCACACCGCTAGAGCTTATTGATGAGCAGGGTAAATTAACCTATGATGCGCTTTATGAAATTAATTATATTCCTTTAGTTCATAAAGCTACTTACGAGGCTTGTAAGAAAGAACCTTATGAAGAAGGTTATGCTTGGTATTCTAGCTATAACAAAACTTTAGAAACTACTATGAGTTGGGGTCCTTACAAACTAACCGATTTCAAACCTGATGAGTTTTACGTTTTAGAAAAGAACGCAAATTGGTACGGTTACAGTATGTCTCAATACGAAGGTCAATATCAAACCGCCCGTATTGAATGTGAAAGTATAGAATCTTACGAAACCGCATTCTTAAAATTCTTAAGCGGTGAATTAAGCTATATTGATCTTGTTAATGAGCCCACTTACAAGCACAGTGAAAGAGCATACTTCACTCCTAGCGATTACGTTGACTCTATTCAACTTCAATCAGATAGGGCTGCTTTAGAAGGAAGACAAGAGGACGGTATCAACAAGGTTCTTCTAACTTACGTTGACTTCAGAAAGGCACTTTCTTTATCTATTAACAGACAAGAATATACTAGCACTTGTGCTACTGATTCACTTCCCGGTTTCGGCATCTTCAACTCAATGCATTACTATGACGTAGCTAACGGTGGTGTTTACAGAAATACTGACGTTGCTAAGCAAGTTCTTTGTGATATATACGGTGTTAGCATTGAAGATTACAATTCGTTGGATGAGGCTTATGCTGCAATTACCGGTTACGACCTAGCTCAAGCAAGAGAATTATTAACTAAGGCTTACAATGAAGCTTTAGCAGCTGGTGACATTAAGGCAACTGATAAGGTTGTTCTAACCTACGGTGCTTCAGTTGATAACCAAACCGTTCGTCGTCGTTATGAATACTTAAAGACCTCTTTTGAAGCTCTAGCAGTAGGAACTCCTCTTGAAGGCAGATTAACTTGCGACTTCGCCGATCCGTTCGGCGATGCGTGGGCAGCCGAGTTCCGTGCCGGTGCATATGATATATGTCAAGGGGGTTGGTCCGGCGCAGCATGGGACCCCGGTTACCTCCTAATGGCTTACTTAAGCCCTGATTACATGTATTCAACTGCATGGGAAACCGATCAACACGAAATCGAATTAACCGTTCACGGTGTTAAGTTTGAAGACGGTAAGTATGAAGTTACCAACAATGCTACCGATTCATTCACCGCTGTTATGCCTATCTACGGTAATAAGGCTGATGAAGGATGTAATACAAACTGGTATCAATTACTTAACAATGAATTCCGTGATGGCGTTTTAGATAACGAATTCCGTCTGAAAATCATTGGTGCTATCGAACAAGAAATTTTAGGTGTATACTACACCATTCCCATTTCTTATAGCATATATGTATCTTTAATCTCTTATCAGGTAGAATATCCCACTTACGAATATAATACCTTCGTAGAGTTTGGCGGTATTCGTTACTTAACCTATAATTATAGCGATTACGAATGGGCAAAATATATCCAAAATAACGAACTTGATTATACTAAAAGCGGTGAAGCTACAGAATAGGGTATAATGGGTATAACGGTAGAAGTTAACCAATTAAAAGATTGACTTAAAAAGATAATACAAAATTAAAAAAGGGCAACTGCGGTTGCTCTTTTTTTGCGTTATAGGTATTTAATATGGCGTAACTGCTTAAAGGCTATGCTTTTTGGTTTAAAAGAAAGCTTTTAGTAATGCCTAGGGGCGGATTGGCGGTTTATGCTAATTTATATAGGGGTGTGTTTAATTTACTTATAAAATTTTGCATAACCGTTAAAGTTGAAGCATAAACATAGGGTATAATGTTAGCGGTGCTTCACCGTGGGAGGTTTAATGCAAAAATACGATATTTATAAGGATATTGAAAAAAGAACAGGCGGTGAACTGTATATTGGTGTGGTGGGGCCGGTGCGTTCCGGCAAATCTACGTTATTGGCGCAAATTATGCAACAGGTTGTGTTGCCTAATATCACCTCTAAAAGTAAAAAGCAAGAGGCGTTAGATAGTTTGCCTCAATCCGCAAGCGGTAAAACGGTTACAACGGTAGAGCCTAAGTTTATGCCTGCAGATTCCATTCCCTTAAAGCTTGGCGGAAAAATAAAGGCTAGGGTTAGGCTTATAGATTGCGTTGGCTATATGGTGGAAGGTGCTATTGGGGCAACCGAAGAAGGTATGCCCAGAATGGTTAAAACACCTTGGCAAGAAGAGCTTATTCCCTTTGAAAAGGCAGGCGAAATTGGTACTAGAAAGGTTATTTGCGATCATTCCACCGTGGGGATAGTAGTTACTTCAAACGGCTCTTTTACAGGCTTAACTCGCGAAGGATATCAAACGGCGGAAGAGCGCGCTATTAAAGAACTTAAGGAAATCGGCAAACCCTTCGTTATTGTTTTTAACGTTAAAGAGGTTACGGATGAAGCCCTTAACGAGGGTGAAAAAATGGCTAAAAAATACGGCGCGCCCGTGCTTGTTAAAAACGTTCTTTCACTAACTCTTGAAGACGTTGAAGAAATTTTTAGCCGTATGTTAATGGAATTCCCCATAAGAAAACTCTTTGTTGATATTCCGGACTGGATGCGCCTTGAAAACGCAGATAATCGCCTTATATCCCCACTTTTACAGTGTGTAAGGGAGTTTTTACCCAAAATTAAAAAGATGAGCGATTACTCTGTTTTATGCGAAGGGTTAGAGAAACTTGACTTTGCTTACGCTACCTCTTGCGAACTGGATTTAGGCGAAGGGGTTATGAGGGTTAACTTTACCCCAATGGAAGAGGCTTTTTATTCTGCGTTAACGCTCGCTTCCGGTGAAAGTATAACAGAGCGTGTGGAGCTTATGCGCTTTGTTAAAAGCTCTGCAGTTGCAAAGCAGGGCTATGAAAAAATTCGCGGTGCGTTAGAGGAAGCTTCGCAAACGGGTTACGGCATAGTTGCCCCAAGCGAGGAAGAAATAACTTTATCTCAGCCTGAAATGGTTAAAACGGGTAATAGTTACGGTGTAAAGATTAAAGCCACGGCGCCCTCGCTTCATATAGTACGGGTAGAAATTGGGGCTGAAGTAAGCTCTGTTGTAGGTAAAGAAAAGCAGTGCAATGAATACGTGGAGTCCCTTAAAAGGCAGTACGAAGAAGATCCAAAGGGGATTATGCGCATAGATCTATTCGGTAGACCAATTTATAGCTTCGTTAGTGAAGAAATATTCGATAAAGCCGGCGGTATGAAAGCACCCTTCCGCGAAAAGCTTCGCAAAACTGTTGCAAAGCTTGTTAACGAAAAGAAAAACGCACTTATTTGCGTAACTATTTAGTTTATTTAGCCAACATAATTGTTTGCCGATAACTACAACTAAAGCTATTTATAAAAATTCAAGCTTTATTTGTTGTAAGCGGTTGGCACTTGTAAAAACTAATCAAGCTTATCATATTACTCCTTATATAGGGCAAAAACTGCCCACAAGAAGCCTTCGTGTGCCTTTAAAATTGGGTAAAAACGGAGGTTTGTTTGTTTTTGGTAAAAAGTGCTTGCATTAAAAGGGGGGTAAATGGTATAATAACTAATTGAAACGCAGTTAAAAATTAGGGAGTTTAGATGCTAGCCATTAAATTAGATAACGTTACATTTGCATACGAGGAGGGCATATTTGCCGTAAACGGAATTTCGCTTGAAATTAATCAAGGGGAATATATTGCCGTTGTTGGAAGAAACGGTAGCGGTAAAAGTACGGTTGCAAAGCTTATTAACGGCTTAATATCCCCCAAGGAAGGTAACGTTACTGTGTTTGGTATGAATACCAAGGAAAAAAAGGATATCTTTGAAATCCGCAAAAGGGTAGGAATGGTGTTCCAAAACCCAGATAACCAAATGGTTGCAACCATAGTGGAGGATGATATTGCATTCGGTCCGGAAAATATTGGCTTGCCAAGGGAAGAAATTGCTAAGCGCATTGATTTTGCTTTAAAGGCAACTAATACGGAAGAGTTCCGTAACCGCCCTGCGTCACAGCTTTCCGGCGGTCAAAAGCAAAGGGTTGCAATTGCCGGCGTTTTAGCAATTAAGCCCCAAATTTTAATTTTAGACGAGGCTACCTCTATGCTTGATCCCAAGGGCAGAGCAGAGGTTAACGAGGTTATACGCAGACTTAACAAGGAAGAGGGTATTACCGTTATAACTGTAACCCACTATATGGAAGAAGCTTTTGAGGCGGATAAAATTATAGTTATGAAAGGGGGCGACGTTGCGTTTACAGGTACCCCGGAAGAGGTTTTTTCTAAGGAAAAAGAGCTTGAAGAATGCGGGCTTGCGCTTCCCAGAGCTACCTATATCGGTAACAGATTAAAAGAAAAAAATATCATAGATAAAAACGCAAAATGCTTTACGGCAAAGGATTTGGAGGTGCTTTTATGCGAATCTTTTGCAAAAATTTAAGCTTTTCATATTCACCTAAGGCAAAAAATCCCGTTTACGCGGTAGAAAATCTTTCTTTAACGGTTGAAGAAGGTGAGTTTTTTGGAATAATAGGGCATACCGGTAGTGGTAAAAGCACCTTTATTCAGCATTTAAACGCACTTATTCCCTTGCAGTCAGGTCAACTTTTTATCGGCGATTTTGATTTAAACCCTAATAAAGATAATAAGGAATATAAAAAACGCCTTAAAGAGCTTCGCAGTAAGGTGGGAATGGTATTCCAATATCCTGAATACCAGCTTTTTGCGGAAAGTGTGTTTGAAGACGTTGCCTTTGGTTTAAGAAATTTCTTCCCCTCTTTAACACAAGAAGAAATTGCAAAAAGAGTTCAGTATGCAATAGAGCTTGTTGGGCTTAATTATTTTGAGGTTAAGGATAAATCCCCCTTTGATTTATCGGGCGGTCAAAAGCGCAGGGTTGCAATTGCCGGCGTTTTGGTAACCGAGCCAGAGGTGCTTGTGTTAGACGAGCCCGTTGCAGGTTTAGATCCGCAGGGTAAAAAGGAGCTTATGGAGTTACTTCACTCTTTAATGACGGGTAAAAGAACTATAATTATTGTTTCACACGATATGGATGAGGTGTGCGAAAACTGTTCACGCATTGCAGTTATGCAAAGGGGTAAAATTATTAAAACCGGAACGCCGGAAGAGGTGTTTAACGGCGAACAAATAGAAAATCTTTCCAGTCCTCTTATTGCGAATTTAAAGAAGACTTTAAGCGAAAAGGGTGTGGAAGTAAACTGTAAGTTAACGACGGATGACTTTATTTCAGCCGTAAGTGAAGAATATTTAAAAAGGACTAATAAGTAGCCATATAGGTCGATTATCGGCACTTTTTTAGGCAAGTAAGAAAAAATATGCTAAAAAACAATCTGTCTTTTGGGCAATATTATCAAACAAAATCCTTTGTTCACGCAATGGATGCAAGAATTAAAATATTGCTTTTAATTGCATATTTTGTAACCATATTTTTGGTTAAGAATTTCTGGGGCTTTTTAGCTTGCGGAATTTTTGTTGTGCTTGCGATTGCCTTTTCTAAGGTTCCGCCGTTATCCGTTTTAAAGAGTTTAAAGGGTATCATATTTTTAATACTCTTCACGGTGCTTTTAAACGTATTCTTTTACGGTGGCGAATATAACGTTGTGTATTGGCAGGTTGGCAACTTTTTATTGGTTTCTGATGCTTCACTAAAATTTGCAGGCTTTATGGCGCTTCGCTTAAGTATGTTAATAGTGGGTAGTTCAGTTTTAACCTTAACCACTACGCCCGTGGAATTAACTGATGGAATAGAAAGTCTGTTATATCCCTTAAAATTAATAAAATTTCCCGTGCACGAGCTTGCTTTAATAATGAGTATTGCGTTGCGCTTTATTCCCACTCTTGCAGAGGAAACGGATAGAATAATGTGTGCCCAAAAAGCGCGTGGCGGTGATTTTGAAAGCGGAAACTTCCTTTCCAGAGTAAAGGCAATGATTCCCATTTTAATCCCACTTTTAGTTAGTTCGTTTAGAAGGGCGGAAGAACTTGGCGATGCTATGGATGCAAGATGTTATAGCGGTAGCAAGGGTAGAACGCGCTATAAAAAAATGAAGCTTTCTTTTAGAGATTTAGTAGGCACTTTAGTTTACGGCGCTTTACTCACCGCGGTTATTTTGCTTAACGCAACCTTTATTAACGTAATATGAGAATTATTTTAGGTATACAATACGACGGCAAGGATTTTTGCGGTTGGCAAATACAGCCCAACGAACGTACCGTTCAACAAACCGTGCAAGATGCAATTTTAAAGCTTACCGGCAAAGAGGTTTCTTTAACGGGTAGCGGAAGAACGGATAGTGGTGTGCACGCACTTTGTCAGGTGGCGCACTTCGATATAGAAAAGGGCTTACCCCCCGAAAAATATGCGCCTGCATTGAACGGATTACTTCCTAGTGACGTGCAAATACTGTTCAGTATGC
>JAZSMG010000071.1:0-3851 GCA_045535775.1 Christensenellaceae bacterium
TCTATTGCACGGGTGGTTTTCTTTTTAGAAAGCCCATCTAAATATTTACCAAGGCTAACCAACGTTAAAATCATGCTAGCGCTTTCAAAGTATAAATTATGGCTGTAGGATTTAATTATTTCTTCCCCTTTAGCCGTTAACGTTAGGTCGTTTATAGCCAAGCCGTTGTTTAAAATTACTTGACCGTAAATAATCATACCCAAGGCAAATAAGCCGTAAAGCATAGAAGCGGTTGCGCCTATTGCAATTAGCGTATCCATATTCGGCGCTTTGTTAAAGAGCTTTTTGTAACCCGAAATGAAAAATCTTCTGTAAATAACCAAAACGGGCAGGGTTAGTATGAGTTGTAAAAGTGCAAAGCCAACCGGGCTTTTTGCATGGTCGAATATAGAAGGCGCAGGGAAGCCCCACATCATATTGCCCATTGAAAAATACATTAACGCCAGTAAAAGAATTATTGATGCAATAAGCTTTTGCAAATCCTTATCCTTTTGTTTTGTAATTTCGCCCGTTAAAGGCAGTAGCGTGTAGCCCGCTTTTTTAACTGCGTCTAACAAAGTGCTTTCTTGGCATATTTTTTCATCATATTCTATAACCGCGATATTTTTTAAAAGATTAACGCTTGTATTTTTTACCCCGTTAACGCCACGTAGCGCCTTTTCCACGTGGGCTTGGCAAGCAGAGCAAGTCATTCCCGCAACTTTAAAGGTCTTTTTCATAATAGTTAACTAAATCTTTTAAAAAGATCAACTACCTCCTGCATTATTTGCTCATCACCTTGCTTTACCTTTTGTGTAACGCAACCGGTAAGATGGTCCTTCATAACGATTGAAGAAAGCGCTTTTACCGCGTTAGAAATTGCAGAAAGCTGAATTAGCACGTCTGCGCAGTAGCGGTTTTCCGCAATCATACTTTTAACGCCGTTAAGCTGACCTATAATTCTATTAATTCGGTTTTCTAACGGTTTAATTTCTTCTGGTGCTCTTGCCGTAAGCTTGTTTTCGTTTAAACAGCAAGCGCATTTTGTGTTTTCATTATTCATAAATACCTCTTCAATATAGGTTTATTATACCCCACGGGGGTATATAGTATAACACAAAAATATTAAAAAGTCAACGGTTTGTATAGTGAATAAGTCTATGTGGAGTAAATTTTTTTTACGTATTGAATTTATTAGCTGCTTTTTATTATTTGTATTAGGCAATAATCGGCTTTTTATTGAATAAAATAGGCAAATGCAATAATAGTTGCGTAAAAAGCAAAAAAATTGCAAAAAACCGTGCAAAAATAATAAATAAGTGTTATAATGTATTAGATAAAAAGTTGTGGCGGTTAAAGGATTTGCTTTTAAAAAATCAAGACTGCTTGTAAACACGTAAAAGGAGATTATTATGAGTAAATTAAAAGAACTAAGAATAGTTGATAACTTTTATCAAACGTCTGCATTTTATCCAATGCCCACTATTTTAATTAGTACGGTTAGCGAAAGCGGTCAAACCAACCTTGGCGCATATTCACTTTGCTTCCCTTACTATATTGCAGGTAAGGATTACTATGCCATGATTTTAGAATGTAGAAACAGCTCTAACACTGCGCAAAATATTTTAAGAACTAAAAAATGCGCGCTTAACTTTATTCCGGATAACAGAAAATATTTTAAAGAAGCAGTTCGTTTGGGGTTCCCCGGTGAAACAACCGAGCAAAAGATGAAAAATTGCCTATTTACCTTGGGTGATAGCTCTCTTGGTGAGGATAGACCGCAAATAGTAGAAGAAAGCTTTCAAGTGTTTGAATGCACTTGGGATGATAGCCTAGAAGATGCTTTTAACGATAAGCCCGGGCTATTAGAGGGCTACGAGCCTCCTTACAGAAGCTTTAACGGTATTACCAGTAAGTTTGGCGCTCACTTTATTTTAAAAATAGATAGAATTTTAATGCAAGATAAATATCACGATTCTATCGTTCACGGCGTTAAAAGCAGTAACTTCCCAAGAGTTCCCGTTGATTACGGTTATAGGGATAGCACCAACTTCTGGTATATTAAGCATTCTCGCCCCATTTCAGAAAAAATTCCCGCTAAAGATAACGGTGACGTTAAGTCCGTTATTTATGCTGCAGAAAGAATTGATCCTACCGTTAAGTTTACGGAAGAAGCTTGCGCTAAGCTTACCAAAATTCCAAGAGTTTTCTTAAAAGCTGCTCTAACTCAAATGGTAGAAATTGCTAAAGAAGAAGGTATTTATTTAATTGATGAGAAGGCGTTGGATATTATAAATGATAAGCGCCGTAAAGAGAAAAAATAAGCCTTATATGGGGCTCTTCCTAAAAAGTATTTGGAATAAAAGCGCTTATCTACGTCGTAATAGTGCAAAAACTTTACGTTTTAGCCTCGGTCATGTACGGCAAGTACAATCCCTTGCTAAATCCGCAGTTTTTTTCTCTTACTCGCATCTAAACCTTATTTACAATAAGTCCATCTATGTCGTAATAGTGCAAAAGCTTTACGTTTTAGCCTCGGTCATGTACGGCAAGTACAATCCCTTGCTAAATCCGCAGTTTTTTTCTCTTACTCGCATCTAAACCTTATTTACAATAAGACAAATACTTTGTGTTTTAAAGGATTATACAATAACAAAATGTGCGTTAATCGACCTATAGCGTGACTTTTTATGTTTTTTATTAATAAATTTTGTTTATTAATTAATTCATTTATAGCAATCTTTATAATTTTTAAAGGAGATAAAAATGAAAACTAAAACTGCAAGATTTGTTGCAATATTCGCTTCAATAATATTTGCATTTACCCTTATTGCTTGTAATAACGTAAAAGATTCTTCAAGCAATTGGGATATTAAAGCCGTTTTTATTGAAGCCGTTGAATGCGGTTATGATGGCACGCAAAGTGAATTTTATCAGTTATTAACCGCGCAAGACGTGTTAGATGAGGTGGAAATTGTCAGTTCTAAAATTGATGAAAATAATCACCTAATATTAACACTTTCTAACGGAAGAAAGGTAGATGCAGGTATTGCAAATCAAACTGAAGATAAAGCAGGCAGATATAGGGTTGTTTTGGATTACGGTGAAGAGGTAAAAATCGTATATAGTGAGAATTATAAGATTATAGAGCCCGCCGTGCCGGAAAAAGAAGGATATTTATTCTTATATTGGTATAGCGATAGCCTGGAAAAATGGGATTTCGAGCAAGACAGAGTAACTGGGGATATGACTCTTTACGCCGCGTGGAAAAAGATTGGCTCTAGTGGAGATGATCCCGGGCCGGATTTCCCCAATTATCATTATGCTGTAGAGCTTAATTTTTGGGGTTTTGGTGATAATAACGAAATTGCGCTTTTTGCTAATTTAGTCAATCAGTTTAATGAGCTTTATAAGGGCGAGATTAAAGTGAACTATAGACCTCAAGTTGCTGCTAGCTATGATGAGGCTAGTTTTTTAGCTCTTTCTGGGCGTGGCGGGGTAGACGTCTTATACGTTAACGAGCATTCGTTAAAAGGTTATGCTGAAAAGGGATATCTTGAACCTCTTGATGATTACGTTGCAATATCTAGAGAGATAAACCTTAACGAAATATATCCTTCTGCTATTAACCGTTTTAAATATGACGTTGAAACAGGTACGTCAAATGGGAAAAACGCTCATTACTGGGGTATTCCCAAAGATTTAGGAACAACGGCTTTATTCTATAACGAAACATATTTCAACGAAGCAGGCGTAAAGGTATTCTCTGTTGCAGCTAGCGATTTAGCGGCTTTCAACAGCGGTGCAAAGGATGCACGCGGTAAAACCAAAGCAGAATACGGTATTGCCGGCGAAGTTAAGGAAAAAGGTTA
>JAZSMG010000218.1:0-6349 GCA_045535775.1 Christensenellaceae bacterium
ACCGTTTTTAATATAAAACAAAAAATTTCTTTTATAAACGCAAAAAATTAGAAATAAAAAAACTCGACTACTAAAAATAGCCGAGTTGTTTTTATTTTATTGTTGATTATTCACCTTTGAAGGGAAGTAATGCAACGATTCTTGCTCTTTTAACAGCTTCTGCAAGCATTCTTTGGTGCTTAGCGCATACGCCGGTCATACGTCTGGGGAGCATTTTACCCTTTTCGGTAACGTATTTTCTTAATTTGCCAACTTCTTTATAATCAATAGAGGTTGCTTTTTCAACACAGAATTGGCAAACTTTTTTCTTGTTTACTCTTTTGAAAGGCTTTTTTGCAGGTGCTACGGGAGCAGCAGCTTCGGTAGCAGGAGCAGCCGTGTTTACGGTGTTTTCTTCCATTTTTATTTCTCCTTATGATATTCTTTATTTTCGCGTTTATGCGATTTTTTTGCGCTTTTTAAGCGCCGTGTTTTGCTTTTTTAGAGCATAAGATGCCTACCCCGCCACTTTTGCGAGGTAAAATGGCATAATTGAAGGTTTGTTAATTAGAAGGGAAGTTGATCGTCGTCTGCCATAACCTCTAATTCGGGCTTCTTTGAGCCGGAGCTTATGGGACGGGGTTCTTCTTCTTGACCTTCCCCTGAACCTTTTGAGGATAGGAATTCTACTTCGTTTGCCACGATATCCGTTACAGTGCGCTTATTGCCATCCTTATCTTCATAAGTACGGTTTTGTAAGCTACCCACGATTGCAACCTTGCTACCCTTTTTAAGATATCTTCCGCAATTTTCTGCCTGAGTTCTCCAAACGGTAATGTTAAAGAAGTCAGTTTGGCGCTCACCGTCACTACTTGAATAGTTGCGGTTTACAGCAATAGAAAAACGGCAAAGAGCAATACCGCTGGGGGTTTCGGAAAGCTCGGGATCGCGTGTTAAATTACCAATAAGATATACTTTATTCATCTTTATTCCTCTGTTGTTTTTTCTTGTTTAATAACCTTTAGCTAATTATTAAGCTCTTTTGGTTACCATTTGTCTTAACATACCTTCGGTGATGCCTGCAACACGGGTGATTTCCGCGATAACGCTGGTTTCACATTCGAACGTCATAAGAACGTAGTAGCCTTCGGTTTGGTAGTTGATAGCGTAAGCGAGCTTCTTAACACCCCACTTATCAATACCTTCAACCTTTCCGCCTGCTTCAGTTACGATTCCTTCAAACTTAGCAATAATTGCATCCTTAGCTTCGTCTTCAAGCTTGGTTGAAAGAATGTAAAGCATTTCGTACTTCGTCATGATTTTTTACCTCCTGGTCTTAATCGGCTTGCGTTTTCATCGTTTTATATTCCTCGCAAGCAAGGTTTGCCTTTTGGCATATAATTAAGGCTTAACGCCGTTAATCATTAGAGTAACAGGTTACCCTGCCCTCGGCTCGTGCGAGCCGAAGGCAAGTATAACATTTTTAGTTTGTTTTGTCAACTATTTTAACACCTAGTTTTTAATCTACTTACACAGTAGGCGCTTTATCAATTAGTTTGAATACGATATCAAAGAAGTCGGTCATTGTAATTTGTTCCCAAGTCTTCTTTTGGCTGTCTTCTTTACCAAGGTTGTAAAGTTCAACTATCTTAGCCTTTCTAATATCGTTTAATTGAGTTCCGTCTACTATACCGATTTGAACTAGTACGTCAAGTGATGCATCCTTAGATAGCTTATTTTCAAACTCTTCTGAAAGTGAAGTTAAGGTTAACTTGTTGTATTCAGTTTCAGTAAATACCTTGAATACGTCACAGTCATCGTATCCAATGAAGGTGCTTAACTTAACGTCAGTCTTAATCTTAGCAAGTAGGTCGGTGCTAAAGTCAGTATCTAGATCTGAAATCTTGTAATCAACAAGTATCTTAACGATATCATCGGTTACTTCTTCACCAGATTCGTATACGCCGTCACCGTCATCAACGTACCAGGTACCGCTTGCTTGATCCTTCTTGTAGCCCATTACTGCGCCAATGTATAGATCATCAATTGCAGTATCTAATTCACCGATTTGCTTATCTGCGATAAGTGCAAGTAGTGAACCGGCTTCTATTTCGATTACGTCGCTAATAGTGAACTCGTTAACGATTCCGCCAAAGTTGGTCTTGATTTCGGTTAAGGTCTTATCGCAAAGCTTACCGATTAGGCCGGTTACCTTGCTTGTGCCGTCATACCAACCGTCTGCCTGCTTAGTGTATCTTAAGATTTCACCAAGTTTAAGCTTTTCAATGTTGGTCATGATTACGTTCACGCCGTCACCACCGGTTAATTCACTAACCTTAACACCTGCAATAGCAGCGGTTAGGTTATCTACGGGAACGGTCTTAGCCTCATCTTGATACCAAGTGCTTGTAGCTTCATCATAGGTGTAACCCATAATTTCGCCAACGTATAGTTTTTGAATTTCGCTATCTAATTCACTAACCTTAACATCCTTTAGAAGTGCAAGTAGTGAACCATCTTCAACGTCAAGGATTTCGCCAACGGTGAAGTTATCGATTTCGCCATTCTTGATATCTTCAATGGTCTTATCGCAAAGCTTACCAAGTATACCTGTTACTTCGTTATCAGTACCGTCATACCACTTACCGTCTGCCTTCTTGGTGTATCTTAAGATTTCACCAAGTTCAACAGTTTCGATGTTATCAATGATGATATCTATACCGTTACCGTCTGTTAATTCGCTTACCTTAACACCTGCAATAGCAGCGGTTAGGTTATCTACAGGGGTGGTCATAGCTTCATCTTCGTACCAAGTACTTGTAGATTCGTCATAGGTGTAACCCATGATTTCACCAACGTATAGATCTTGAATTGCGTTTTCTAGGTCACCAATCTTAGTATCCTTAAGGATTGCAAGTAGTGAAGAATCGCTGTTTATGGTAATTACGTCACCAAGCTTAATACCGTTAATTATGTCTGCTAGTTTATCTACGTCCTTAATTTCTGCTAAGGTGTATCCGCAAAGAACACCAAGCATTCCGGTAACTTCAGAGGTTCCGTTGTACCACTTATCTTCGGTTTCGTTATATTCATATCTGAAGATATCGCCAAGCTTGAGGGCTTCTACCTTATCCATGATTACGCCGATTCCGTCGCCGTTAGTAATGTCTTTAACAACTATTCCTGCAAGAGCATCAGTTAGCTTATCAGCGGGCTTTGTAAAGTCTGCAACTAGGAATCCGTATCCGTTTGCATCAAGTTCTACAACGTTTAATCCGTCCTTAGTCTTGTAGTTGTAGTAGGTTACGTTACCTTCACTGTCAGTTACCATTGCCATATGCATTAGTTCGCCAAGAGTGATTTCTTCAACTACGCTAATTATATCTAACGTGCCTTCGATTAGCTCGTGAGCATCAAGAGCAGCAATATGTTGAGTTAGAGGATCAATCTGAGTGTAAGCGTTAATTACGCCAACGCCTTCTACGTAAACCTCTTGCATGCTGAACCATACGCAGGTTGAATCATGAACGTGACCGTTTACTAAGTTACCTTCGCAGTTATAGCCAAGGATTTCGCCCATATAGAATCCATCCATTAGAGCATCGTAATCGATATTCTTATTGATTACGTCTACAACCTTAACTTCAAATATAATTTGTTTTACGTGGTCCTTAATACCATAACCAAATTCAATTATTTCGCCCTTGTTGGTCCAAATCTTAGTTACTCTGTCGTATACGTTGTAACCGTCTATTAACTCACCAACGCGCATATCGCCAAGGATAGCATCGCTTAGTAGATATTCTCTACCTTGAGTCTTAAGATTGATTGCAAATTCGTATGCGCCAATGTTACAGATGTTTGCAATTAGTTTAGAGTAAGCTTCAGTTGATATCCACTTACCTGCATCTTCATCGTAAATTGCATTTACAGTTGCAAGCATTCCATCGTTGTCTGCACGTCTGTTAAGAGCTATTAGAGCTTCACCTAATAGATCGCCCATTGTTAAGCGGCTTATTGCATCAATAGCTAATAGCTTAATGCCTTCAGTGCCACCGGTAATAGCCTTAATTACGTCGCCAACAGTGTAGTTAAGTGTTACTTCAAGTAGATTTTCGAATGAACCTTCGATATCCCACTTTCCGTTTTCTAGTTGAGTTGAGCTGATTTCTAAGCCGAAGCGGTCTGCCTTGGGGTGACCTGCCTTTAGAGCGTTAAGCTTGCGTCCTAATGCAAATTCACCTAAGGTTAAGTCTTCAACTAAGCCAATCGCATATCCCTTTAAGTCAGCCTTATTATCGATAATATCCTTTAAGCTTACGTTTAGAAGGATGTCCATTATAGCTTCAATGCTATTCTTGATCGTCCAATCTGTGTAAGAGGTCTTTTCGTATAATGAGCTTTCTGAAGTAATAATGTCATCTGACTTCATTTGGATTACAGCAGTTACTAAGTTACCTAACGTTACGTGATCGAATAACTTATTCGTAAAGTCGTATCCGGTAGTTAGTAATACGTGAACCTTTTCTATGAATATCTCGTTAACTAAGCTATTAACGATGCCAGCCTTTTCGTATTGGTCACCGTTTAAGGTATAACCAAGTTTTTCACCGAATAATTCGCCCACGGTTGCTTCACCAACAAATCTCTTAACGATGTCTACTAAGAAGTCGTTTGCAACGAAGTATAAGATTATACCAGTACCTACAACTGCAGCAATTACGAAAGGTCTGTATTCTTCAGGAACAGCAGCCCATGCATCGCTAGCACTGAATACGATGTTGCCAAGTGTACCGCTTAATGCGCCACATGCTACGTCATAAATTAGGTCTGTTAACTTACTACGGTATGAGATATTAGTGATGTTTCTGATGGTATTAATTACTCTGTCTACGTCAAGAGCAAGCGTTTCTTCCACAAAGGTATTAATCGTTATACCGCTATAAAGCGCACTTAATTCTGCAAATAGAGCATCAGTTTGTTCACTTTCGTGGAACAACTTAACAATTGCTTCTACGTCTGCAAGAAGTACAGTGATTAATTGATCTCCGTGGTAGCCAATATTACCTAAAGTTCCACCAAATATGTCAGTTAATAGTTTTGCTAATGCCTCAATCTTATCGGTCTTTGTTTCTAATGAACCAATGCTTGCAACAACGCTTGCTATTGAGTAAATAACGTCATCTACTTCAATTGCTAACGTGCCACCTACGATATTTTCTAAGGTTACGCCTGCATATAGGTTAATAAGTTCTGCAAAGAATACGTCTAGAGTCTTATTGATTACAACGTGATCCATTAGTGACCAAACGTCCATAATCAACGTAGATACTTCAGTGTGTCCGTGATATCCGATATTATTTAAGGGACCGCCAACTACGTCATTAATAATTCTAGCAATATCTCTTACTAAGCATTCATCAATTCCTTCTACAGAAGCTACAAGTACGTTTGCTACTGAGTTAATTAAATCGCTTAGTTCGATTGCTAACGTGCCTTCTACTACCTTGCTAATGATTACGCCTTCGTATAAAGCGTTAAGCTCTGCAAAGATTGCGTTGATTACGGTTGCCGTAATAGCGTGGTCTAGAATTGACTTACCTTCCTTAAGTACGTCAGTTACTAGTTGTTCAGCACGTAAGTATACGTCGCCTACTTCACCACCAACAACAAGTTTAGCAAGTCTTGCTACGTCATTTACTAAGCATTCGTGACCAACTGCTTTAATAAGTACTCTTGCAATAGAATCAACAACGTCTGCAAATTGAAGTGCTAAAGTACCTTCTACTATATTGCTAATTACTATACCTTCGTATAATCCGTCTAGTTCTACAAAGATTGCATTTACTATTTCGTTTGCTACGAAGTGGTCTAGTATTGCCTTAACGTCTGCTAGTAGCGCGGTTACTTCTGCTTGAGTATGGTATCCGATATTTTCTAATTCACCGCCGAATACGTCGGTTACTAGTTTAGCAATATCTCTTACTAAGCATTCGTTTTCTTCGCCTACTATTACAGCAATTACGTCTGCTAAGTAGTTAACAACGTCATCAACTTCAAGTGCTAAGGTTGCTTCTACGATTTCATCTACAATATGAGTTTCACCGTATAGCTTAATTAATCCTTCAATTGCTGCGTCTGCTATTTCGTTTTCTGCGTACTTAGTTACTACCGCGTCTGCTATTCCAAGAATATTTTCTACGGTTAGTAAGTCATAGTATGCGCCTCTAAAGTCGAAGTCGTCATCTAAGATTTCTACTATCTTCGTGTTGAATACTGCGCTTGCTAAAGCGTTTTCTTCGCCTTCGAATAAGTAAGTTTCCTTAGTGAAGCCTAAAGGCTCTGCTATATATTCTCCAAGTACTGCATC
>JAZSMG010000204.1:0-12486 GCA_045535775.1 Christensenellaceae bacterium
ATACCAAGGATTCCGTTAGCGTTGGAATTCATATCTTTGAACCGTTTAGAAAAAAGGGGTACGGTACTTACTCTTTAATGTATGCTATTAAAACAACAATTAAATTAAAATATCCTTATCTAACCTGTTTGATTGAAAAAAACAATTTAATTGCTAAGCATATACTTGAGAAGTGTGGTTTTGTAGCAATGAATGAATTTATTAACCCTAAAGGAGTCGAAATTATTAACTATAAGTTGCCGCTGATTAAAAAGTAGCGTATAAATAACTTCTTTTTTGGATAAAATAATATTATTACTGAAAAGGAGTATATTTATGAGTAAAAAGAAGAAAGAAAAAATTAAAAAGCTTGATGATAAAAGTTATGGCGAATATATTTCCGCTCTAAAGGAAGAAAAACCTTTAAAAGGATACGATGAGTAAAGATGATAGCTTAATGCTATCATTTTTCTTTTATAAAGTCATTCTTAAAATGCTAAAATGTTTTTGTTTTTGATATTTAAGAAGAAATCTAGCATATTTGCTTTACATTTTTAATTATATAATATATAATTAATACGAAATTAATGTTAAATGAGGATTATATTATGGCTGAAAAGACAAATGAAAAGCAGTTTGTAAAAGAAGTTGCTGACTTAACTCAGGATTTACCCAGATGGTTTACTGACGTTGTTATTAAAACGCAACTAGTGGATTACGGCCCAGTTAAGGGCACGATGGTAATCCGTCCATACGGTTATGCTATTTGGGAAAATATACAAAATGAATTAAACAAACGCTTTAAAAAAGTAGGAGTAAAGAATGCATATTTCCCCATGTTTATCCCTGAAAGTTATTTAAAAAGGGAAGCTGAACACGTTGAAGGCTTTGCTCCTGAAGTAGCAGTTGTTACCTATGCAGGCGGTGCTGAATTACAGGAAAAATTAGTGGTTCGTCCCACCAGTGAAACTATAATTTGCAATATGTTCTCTAAGTGGATGCAGAGTTACCGTGATTTACCCATGATGATTAACCAATGGTGTAACGTTGTTCGTTGGGAAAAAACAACCCGTCCCTTCCTAAGAACCAGTGAGTTTTTATGGCAGGAAGGTCATACTGCGCATTCTAATGAAGAAGAAGCCCGTGAAATGACAATGAAAATGCTAGACGTTTACAGGGAATTTGCAGAAAACGCACTTGCAATTCCGGTTATTTGTGGAAGAAAGACCGATAAAGAAAAATTCGCAGGAGCTCTTGAAACCTACGGTATGGAAGCTATGATGTTGGACGGTAAGAGTCTGCAAGCAGGCACTTCACACTATCTTGGTCAAAACTTTGCAAAGTCCTTTGATATGAAGTTCCTTTCTAAAGAGGGTACCTTAAAGTATGCTTATTCATCCTCTTGGGGTGTGTCAACTCGTTTAATAGGTGCTATAATTATGGCTCACGGCGATCAAAGAGGTTTAGTGTTACCTCCCGTAGTTGCTCCTATTCAGGTGGTTATCGTTCCTGTTGCTGCTCATAAGCCCGGTGTTATTGAAAAGGCTAAAGAGTTAGAATCAATTCTAAACGGTTTAGATATTAGAGTAGAAACCGATACTCGAGATATGAGTCCCGGTTGGAAGTTTAACGAATGGGAAATGAAGGGTGTTCCAGTTAGAATTGAAATTGGACCTAGAGATATCGAGAATAATCAATGTGTAATAGTAAGACGCGATAACTTAGAAAAAGAAGTTATTTCTTTAGATAACCTTGCTTGCATTAAGCAAGTACTTGATCGTGTTCAGGTTGAAATGCTTGAAAAATCAAGAAAAAATAGAGATGCAAGAATAAAAGAAGCCACTTCACTTGAAGGCATAAAGGAAGTTTGTGACGAGGGTTGCTTTGTTAAGGCTTGCTGGTGCGGTGAAAGGGAATGTGAAGACAAGGTTAAAGACTATGCACAAGCAACTTCACGTGTTATGACGGAAGAGGATTGTGAAGGCAAGGTTTGCGCAATTTGCGGTAAGCCTGCCAAGAAAAAAGTTTATTTTGCTAGGGCATATTAATGAATAATTTTGAACGTGCGGAGCTTAAGAGTTTAGGCACTGTTAAATGGCATAATCCCAATAAATTTAATGCTGTAAATTCAGCGATGGCTTTTTTGTTTGCTATAATTGGCTTTAATGTTTTAAGTGTAGTAATTGCGCCTATTCTTAAGCTTTTAATGGATAGTGGTTTTGGAATTGGTGGAGCGCTATGTTTTTCTGCAGTAATTAGTCAACTTTTCATATTTATATTAGCATTTATATTTTGCAAGGTGAAGAAAGTCGCCCTTTTTGGTGGAGCGGATTTAAATTTTAGATTTACCGTTGCTCCGTGTGTTCCGGCGTTACTACTTTCTGTTGGAACAATGCTACTGATAACGCCTTCGCATAACTATTTTGCAGAAAAGCTTAGCGAAGTTCAACAAATTTTGTTTGGTAGTAGCACACTTGATTATTTGGCAAATATTAAACTCACAGATGCCTTTGCTATTTTGCTTTATGCATTCGTATTAGCGCCTGTTTTACCCGCTATAGCAGAAGAAGCTTTATTTAGAGGCGTTATAATGAGTGGATTGAGGGAATACGGTAATTTCTTTGCTATCATTCTCTCAGGTGTGTTTTTTGCATTGATGCACGGCAATCACGCTCAGTTGATTTTGCAGTTTATATTGGGGTGTGAAATCGCTTTTGTGGTAATAGTAAATGAAAATTATTATTTAGGTGTAGTAATGCATTTTGTAAATAATTTATTTGCTGTTATTTTTAGCTTATTTACTGTGTTTGTAAGTGAAATATCTACCGCTTTAGGCGCTTTTATTGAAGGATTTTCAGTTTTTGCAGGCTTAATAATGGTAGTAATTGCAATTTGTTATTACCACAAGCTATTAAAATATAAATCCAATCCACAAATGAGAAGGATAAGACGTTTTGCCTTTTATTCACCTGATTTAAAAAGGCGACCTTGCTGCTTACTTCATAACGGTGAACCGCAGGGCAACCGTTTCATCGTTGACAATAGGGTTGTGATTGTTAACGATAACTCTCAATTTTTGTTTTTTGCAGGCAGAAAATTTCATAAGTTTACAAAGAGGAGTAATAAGGTAGTATTTGTAATAGTAACAACTGTTTCACTTATACTTGCCGTTGGGTTGATTGCATTAAGTTTTATTTTGGTAGGTTAATCGTATGTATGGTGTAATTGATTATGAAACTTTAGTAGCCAATTACGGCGAAAAGTTAACTAAGCAGATTCTTTTAATTTCTACTCTTTTTGCTGTAGCATTTGTTTTAGGTTTCTTTATTATTAAAGCAGTTGCAGTTTGCCGTATGGCTAAGCGTAAAGGGTATAAATATTGGTGGCTTGGAATGATCCCATATGCAAATTTTATTGTTTTGGGTAAATTAGCTGGCCCTGTTAGAATTTTTAAGATTGACATTCCTAATATAGGGTTGTTTGTTTTAATTGCTTCTGCTATTTTAGATTTTATTAACATTTTAAATATTTTAAGTGGTTTTATAGTGGGATTTTTCCCCGGATTAGCATATGCAATTTATATTATTTATTCTTTGAGTTATATTGTAGAGCTTGAATTTTATATTGCATATTTTTCTCTTGCATACTCAATTTTTGGAAAATATGCGCCTCAAAAACGTATGTTATTTACAGTTCTTAGCTTAATTCAGCCATTATTTTCTATATTCTTATTAGTAATTATGAATAATCGCCCATATGCAAGCGTGGATGATTATTATAGGGAACTTATGGCTAAACGTTTCGGTCAAACGTATGATCCGCACTCAAATCCATATCAAACTTATGAAAATCCCTTCAGTGATTATTCTAACGGTTCTCAGAATGCTAATCCAGTAGAAGATCCATTTGAAGAGTATGATGACTAAGGAGTATTAATGAACGATTGTATTTCAGCTGTTGCCACTGCGCCGGGAATCGGTGGGGTGGCAATTATTAGAATTAGTGGTAAAAATTCACTTTTACTTGCAGAGAAGATGTTTGTGGCTCAATCAGGTGTTAAAGTGTGTGATTTTGAACCTTATAGAATGTACGTTGGTGAGATAAGTGGTGAGGGGTTCACTGATCATGGAATGTGCGTTTATTTTAAAGCGCCTAAAAGCTTTACGGGGGAGGACGTTGTTGAATTTCACTGCCACGGAGGTATTGCTATTACGCGCGGTATATTAAATAAAACCTTTGAGTTAGGTTCACGTTTAGCAACTAACGGTGAATTTACAAAGCGTGCTTTTTTAAACGGTAAGCTTTCACTATCTTCTTGCGAAGGGTTAATTGATATGATTAACAGTGAAAGCGTTACTCAAATTAAATCAGGCTTTTACCTTTTTAAAGAGCACTTAAGAAATAAAATATACAATATTCAACAGCAGTTAACCATTATTTTGGCCCAAATTGATGCCAATATTGATTATCCTGAAGAAGGATTAATTGAAGATAGCGGTGAAGAAATCAAACAAAAACTCTTGGATATTTCACCTGAACTCCAAAAGATGATTTCATCATATTCAACCGGCAAAGTTATTGCAGACGGTGTTAAGGTTGCTTTAGTTGGCAAAACGAATACAGGCAAAAGTTCTTTATTAAACTTGCTTTCCGGTCAAGAAAGGGCAATCGTAACTAACATTGCCGGAACCACACGTGACGTTATTGAAGCTAGTGTTTTTATAAACGGTATTAAATTTAATTTATTTGATACTGCAGGTATTAGACAAACAGATGACGTTGTTGAAAAAATCGGTATTGAAAGATCGAATTCTTTAATTGATACGGCTGACGTCGTTATGTTTGTAACCGACACTTTGGATATTGATAGTGAAGAGGAACTTTTCTTAAATAAACTGCAAGGTAAATGTTTATTAAAGATTATTAATAAATCAGACTTATCAGGTTCAAACGTTATTTCAGAAAACGTTATTAGTATTTCGTGCAAAACGGGCGCAAACATTGACCTTCTAAAAGATAAACTTTTTGAGCTTGCAGTTAACACCGTTAGCACTGATGGTGAATATATTACGCAAAAAAGACACTTTAGAGCTCTTGAAGAAGCTTTTCTTGCCTTACAGTCTGCAATAAATGCAATTGGCGTTTTGCCTTTAGATTTAGTAAGTGCAGATATTAAAGAATGTTGGGATAAATTAGGTGAAATAACCGGAACTACTGCAAGTGAAGATATTATTAATGAGATTTTCTCAAGATTCTGCGTAGGAAAATAATTTGGTTTTATTATGTTAGAGGATTTTGGTGCTGAATTAATTATTAATAGATTAGAATCTAACGGGTATGAGGCTTATTACGTAGGTGGCTGTGTTAGAAACTATTTGCTATCAAAAAGGATTGACGATTATGATATCACTACGTCGGCACCACCTAAAGCCGTTTGCGATTTGTTTAAGGATTTAAATTGCTTTACTTTAGGGATTAAGCACGGCACAGTTTCTCTAATTGTAAACGATAACGTCTATGAGGTCACGACCTTTAGAATTGATGGTGAGTATAGCGATTCAAGGCATCCCAACACCGTTAATTTTTGTTCCAGTTTAAGCAAGGATTTGGCTAGAAGAGATTTTACAGTTAATGCCATAGCTTTTAATAAAAACCTTGGATTTATCGATGATTTTAACGGAATTTATGATATTCAAAATCGAATTATAAGATGTGTCGGAGATCCGAACGAGCGTTTTTTAGAAGATAGCTTAAGAATACTACGCGCTTTACGGTTTGCTTCTGTTTATTCATTTAATGTTGAAGAAAAAACAAAAAAGGCACTAATTAGTAATGCATATTTATTAAAAAATATTTCTGCTGAAAGAATTAATGCGGAATTCACAAAAACTATCTTAGGTGAAAATGCATTACAGGTTTTAACTGAGTATCAAGAAGTAATTTTTTATATTATCCCTTGGTTAAAACGTGTTAAAAATTTAAATTTTTATTTTAAGGTCTTAAGTAATTGTCCTTGTAATCAAATGCTAAGATATGCAGTTTTAATCTATCCTTTTAAAGATGATTTTAATAAATTTTGCGACTTGTTTAAATTTAGCAATCAATTAAAATATGGGATAAGTAAAATTTTAAATCTTCACGGTGCAGATATTTCTTCTAGATATGCATTAAAGAGTATTTTAAACGTTATCGATGAAAAAATTTTTAATTTTTTAGATTTTGAGCTTGCTTTTGCCTTAACGCTAAAAGATGGACATAAAGTGGAAGAAATATACAAAGCAAAAAAGTCGGCTTTAGATATACTTGAAAGAAAAGAATGCTACACCTTAAAACAGTTGGCTGTAAACGGCAATGATTTACAACAATTGGGTTTTGTTGGTGCCGAAATAAGCAAAAAATTACACTTATTACTTGATTTTGTTATTCAAGAAAAGATCGAAAACAAAAAAGAAAATTTATTAAATTTTTTAGTTAATTATGATTGATAAATATTTAGTTGCGATAGGCGGTGGCTCCTTAGCAGAAAAAACTACCGCATTAATAGATGGATACGTTGCAAATTTAGCAAAAGTAAGGACAGGAGAAAGGCGTGCAGTCGGTGTGTTTATTGGCACGGCTAGTCATGACAGTATGCCGTACTTTAACACCTTTAGAAAGACTTATACTTCAGATTTTAACCTTAAAGCAGATTGTGTTCTGTCTGTTTATGGTGAAATGAATGAAGAAAAAATCAAGAGTAAATTTGAAAAAGCTGATTTGATATATATCGGTGGTGGAGATACTCTTTTTATGCTTGATTTATGGAGGGAAAAGGGTATATATGATCTTGTAGTTGATGCCTACAATCGCGGTGTGATTATAGCAGGTCTTTCTGCCGGAGCTATTTGTTGGTTTAAAAAAATGTACACCGATTCACAATTTATTAATGGAAAAGATAATTATAAATATTCAATTCGTGATGGAATTGGTATTTTAGATGGGGTTTGTTGCCCCCATTATGAGGAGCGAGTATTTGATTTCGATGGTGAATTTGCGTCTTTAGATGAAGAACTCGCTTGGGGGATAGAAGGAAATTCTTGTATTGTTTTTAAAAATGGCAAATATCTTGAAAGTTTATCTGCCGGAGGGAAATCTTATAAAATTGTTAAAAACAATGGGTCAATACAGAAAATTTTACTTTAAGAATATATGATAAGGAGAAAATAAGATGCAAAAGTTGCTTATTGTTGATGATGAGGAGAAGATTGTTGAGGTGCTTAAGGAATATGCTGAATTTGAGCATTATTCGGTTGATTCTGCCCCTAATGGTATGATAGCTATTCAAAAATGTTTAGAAAATAGTTATGACTTGGTTATTATGGATATAATGATGCCCAAGCTTGACGGTTTTTCCGCTGTTAAGGAAATACGCAAAAAGAGTGACGTTCCCGTTATTATGCTTTCTGCACGCAGTGAAGAGTATGATAAGCTATTTGGTTTCGAATTGGGTATTGATGATTACGTTGTGAAGCCTTTTTCCCCAAAAGAAGTTATGGCTAGAGTTGCTGCTGTTTTAAAACGCAGGAATGCCAAACTTAAAGTGGAGGTTGTTAAAAACGTTCTTACCTTTGAAGGGTTAGAGATTGATATTACAGGTAGAAACGTACTTGTAAACGGCCAAAAAGCGGAATTGACACCAAAGGAATATGAATTACTTTTCTATATGGTTAAAAATAAAGGGGTTGCGTTATCACGAGAAAGATTACTGCAGGACGTTTGGGGATTTGACTTTTACGGTGATGATAGAACGGTTGATACCCATATTAAAATGCTACGTAGTAACCTTAAGGAATACCGTAAATTCATTATTACCTTGCGTAGTTTAGGATACAAATTTGAAGCATAACTTTTTTAGGAAAAGCAGTAATGAAAAGATTATTTAATTTAAAACAGCTAAAATATAGTATTTGGGTGTATTATATTATCTATACTTTAGTTATGGTCGTTGTATTTTGGATTATGCAAATTGTGTTTTTAGACAGTTTTTATCAAAAACTGCGCTATAATAACCTTATTGAATGCGGAAACAAAATTGCAACCAAAATGAACGTTGAGCAAACGGATTCTACTCTTATTGATGATTGGGTTAATTTATACGTTGAGGCAAATGAAATGGGTATTTATTCCTATTTTGTTTATTATGAAAATGATAATCTTGTTGTTGAATCACCGTATTCAAGATTTATTTCTTCTGAGCAAAAGCCAGAAACTAACGGACCTAAAGGCGTTAAAAATTCATCAATATTTTTAGATGCAAAACAGGCCTTAGAAGCTGAATCTAATTCTAACAAAGATTATATTTGCGATTATTTTATTGGAAATGATAACAAAACTCAATTTTGTGTTTATGCAACTGAAATTGTTAATCCGCTGGGTGAATTTACTTTAGTTTTAATTTCATCAAACCAAGAAGCTACAGAAGTTTTATCACTAATTCAATATCAACTTGTTTTAGTAGTTATTTTTGCATTAATTCTTTCTTTTTTTATATCCTTAGCAGTTGCAGGTAAAATATCAAGGCCTATTCAAAATATGTCTGAAACGGCAAGAAGAATGGCAGAGGGGGATACTAACGTTGTTTTTACAGGCAATAGCTTTGAAGAGCTGAACGAATTAGCTGATGCGATGAATATTACTAAAGAGGGTTTATCAAAAGCGAGTTCCTTACAGCGTGACCTTCTAGCTAACGTATCTCACGATTTAAAAACGCCTTTAACTATGATTAAGGCGTATGCCGAGATGATAAGAGATATATCAGGAGAAAACAAGCAAAAAAGAGATTTACATACCAACGTTATCATTGAAGAAGCAGATAGATTAGCTATGTTGGTTAACGACATTTTAAACCTTTCTAAACTCCAAAACAACACTGAAGTTATGGAATTTAGTCAGGTTAACTTATCTGAATTAACCGAAAGGGTAATTTATCGCTTTGAAAACTTTATGTCTGAAAAGGGCTATCATATTGAAAGCTATATTGATGATGATTTATTTACCGTATGTGACGAGCAAAAAATCGAACAGGTTATTTATAACTTAATAGGTAATTCGTTAAACTATACCGGAAGTGATAAAACTGTAAAGGTTTATTTACACAGAAAGGAAGGGGAAGGAATTTTGCTTTTAGAAATATTCGATAGCGGTAAGGGGATTTCACCGGAGCAAATCACCGATATTTGGGAAAGATATTACCGTTTTGCTGATACACACCAACGCCCCGTAAAAGGAACCGGGCTTGGACTTTCTATTGTTAAAACTATTTTACAAAATCATCGTTTAAAATTTGGGGTTATATCTAAAAAGGGGATAGGCAGTAATTTCTTTGTCGAATTTAAGGAGATTAATGATGATTAATAATAATCATAATTCAGTAGACCTACTTAAGGTTGAAAACTTAGATAAAAATGAATACGTTGTTACTACATCCGTAATTGCTCCGCCACTTAAAAAAATAGAAAAGAAAAAGAGGCAAGTTACCTTATTTGGTGCAATACTTTCTGCTATTTCTAATAGAAAAAGAAATGACGTATACAGACAAGTTGCTCCAGTGAAAACAGTTAACTATTTTGTTTTAATTTTGGTCTTTACAATTTTACTTTATTTCTTTTATCAGTTTTCTGACGTAAAGCTATCTTTAGCAATAATTATTTTCTTTGGCGCTTTAGCATTTCCGCTTTTATTGCTTGTTCTCTACTATGAACTGTGTCCGCAAAAAGAAATTGGACTCTTTCAAATAATAATATCTTTGATTTTTGGGATAATTTTATATCTTTTAATTGAAATGATAGAAATTTCGCTTTTAAGTGATACTCCCTTAGAATCGTTAACTGATCTTATTTTAATCCCATTATTGTGGGGGTTTGGTGAATTCATTTTTGTGCGTTGTCTTAAACGTATGTATGATATAACGGACTTGTCTATAGGTATTTTACTTGCCGTCAGTGTTGGTGTTGGATACGCAATAGGCTTCGCTTTAGATGGATTGATTGATTCAATCTTTTTGCCTGTTGAAGTTATTATGGAATCAACAGGTAATCATTACAGTGGATTGGCAATAGTTGATAATAGATTTTTTATTCAAGACAGTATAAAGGGTAATATGGTACAACTTTTATGGCGTTGTTTTTATTATCCTATCTGTTTTACAGCTTGGTCTGTTATTATCGGTGAAGTTATTATGACTCCAACCTTAGCGGAAAAAGATAAAAGGGGATACAACGTTTCAATTTACCTATTATTACTTTTAGTTATTTCATTATTTATTTTTAGTAGGCTAAATACCTCTTTTGATTACGTTAATACTGCAATTAAAATTCTTTCCATAATCGTTTCCTTAATTATTGGAATACGAAGTACCAATAAAGCGCTTAATTATTCGCTTAAAATAACCAATTAATTTTCACACTTAAATCACTGCAAATAATTGCGGTGATTTTTTTTGTAATAAATTTGACTAAACAATAATATAATATTCTATAAAATAAATTTATACAGTATATTTTAAATCAAACGATAAGGAGTTTTACTTTTGTTTTTTTTACCGGAACCTCTATTGAGTTTTGTTATAAATAACTTTAGCAACATAAACGAAATTCGAATAAGAAAAAATCATCCTGTATACGTAAACTTTAAAAACGAGTATAAAAAAGTAATATTAAACGGGAATCCGGTAATTATAAATGATTGTCAGCTTGAAGAATTAATTTGTAAGCTTTGTAATCATTCAATTTATAAATATAATGAAAGTATTCGTAATGGGTTTATAAGCCTTCCTAACGGTGTGCGTGTGGGGTTGGCAGGTGAGTGTGTTTATGAATTAAACGATATTAAGACAATAAAAAATTTTCATTCGATTTGCGTAAGGATACCGCACGAAATTAGAGGATATGCAAACAAGGCCTTTAATATAATCAATGAAAATAACGCTTTAAAAAGTCTTTTAATTATGGCTCCGCCCGGGGCAGGAAAAACAACACTTTTACGTGATTTAATTAGAATAATTTCAGACATAAAAAAGTCAAATATCCTAGTTATTGACGAGAAAAATGAGATTTTTTACGATTCGGTTTTTATTGGCGAAACAGTTGACGTGTTTTCTTCTGCAAGAAAGGAATTTGGCTTTTATACAGGTATAAAAACTCTTTCTCCTGATCTTATCGTTTGTGATGAATTGGTTTGTGAAAATGACGCAAAGGGTGTAGCCTTTGCAGTAAATTCAGGCGTGAAGGTTATTGCTACGGTACATGCTGATTGCGTTGAAGCACTAAAGTCAAAATCTTATATGAAAGTTTTGCTTAATGATAATATTTTTGATAAATTTATATTGATAAATAAAAACTTTACGTATGAGGAGGTGTTTCTTGAATGTCTTCAGTCGTAGCGGCGTTTTCACTTTTAATATTAAGTGTTTTAGTTGGTATAAGTATTTCAAGCAAAATAACTAATAAGAAAAATTTTTATAAGGCACTGCTTGATTTTAATAACGACTTATTAACTGAAATAAAGTTTCAAAGAAATGACGTCAACTTCCTTTTACTAAAGTCATATATGTGTGATGATTTTAATGAGCTTTTAAAGCAAAAATTACATATAATAAATGGTTTATATTCAGAAATTTATTTTCCTAAATACGTTGATAAGAATGAAGAATATGAATTAAAAGAGTATTTTAGTAAAATGGGGATGCAGGATGCGGATACATCTATTGAATTATTAACACGATATGGGGAAGTGTTTTTTAAAAAATATACTGATCTTATGCAGGAGGATAAGATAAAAGGTACTTTATACAGGAAGATGGGA
This sequence comes from Christensenellaceae bacterium, assembly GCA_045535775.1. Taxonomy (GTDB): domain Bacteria; phylum Bacillota; class Clostridia; order Christensenellales; family Borkfalkiaceae; genus HGM11416. The sequence continues at coordinate 11,821 of JAZSMG010000204.1, forward strand.
GTGATGGTTGGTATAATTGCCTTTATCATAGTTATTTAAATGGAAATAGACGTAATTTTTAAAATTGCCACAATTGGTGTACTTATAACTGTAGTTTGTCAAATTCTTAAGAAGGCAGATCGTGATGATATTGCTACTTTGGTAGCAATCGCTGGTCTTTTAATATCGCTTACAATAGTTATAGGTATGATTAGCGAATTTTTTGAAAACGTTAAATCGCTCTTTGACTTGTTTTAAGCATTATGGCAACTGTAAAAATTATTCTTTTAGCACTGGTTCTTGCTTTTTTATGTTATTATTTAAAAAGTATCAATTCTAATCTTTTCATACCGGCTTTATTGGCCTCAAGCATATTCCTTTTGGGGTATTCATTAAGTTATTTACTTAAATTGACCGCTTTTTTTGATGAAATATTAGCAAATTTAAGTATAGATAAATCGATAGTTCTTTTATTGATTAAAATCTGCATAATAGGCTACGTGTTTGAATTTGGTGCAGGCCTGATAGATGAATTGGGGATTAAAAATTTATCCGATAAATTGGTTTTTGTAGGAAAAATCATCTTATTATGCATGAGTTTACCCATATTTAAAATATTATTTGAATTGTTGTTAAATTTCACTATTTAGTATGATTAAAAAGATTTTAATTCTATTTGTTTTTGTT
>JAZSMG010000088.1:0-5743 GCA_045535775.1 Christensenellaceae bacterium
ATTTTGACCTACGCCCAATCCCACTAACGTTATTTTCATTTAAACTACCTTCCGTTTTGCGTTTTAGTATATTATAAATATATACTAAATTTAAAACGAGTGCAACAAAATAACAGCCCACATCTGAAATTAGCATACCAAAAATATTAATTTTTGGTATTTTTATTAGCGTTAGACTTAATATTATTTTAAAAAGCACCCCAAGCGCTAAATTTAGTAAGGAATTTTTTTGCTTGCCATCTGACAGTAACAGTAGGCTTGTTGTATGCAAACCGGAATGCAAAATAACGCTTATTGAAGAATATCTTAATAGGGCGGTTAAAGTGTTTGAATACTGCCCACCGCTGAATAGGAATTTGGTTATTAAGGGCGCAACTAAAATTATTCCCACACCGCCTAACGTTGCAACAAAAAGCACACCAAAAAACACCCTCATTCCACTTTTATTTAGCGATATTTTTGGCAAAAACCCCAACGTTAAGCAATGCAAAAGGTTAACCGGCAATGAAACAACCGCATCAACCCCACCAGTATAAATGCCGTAAAGGGCGGTTGCACTACCTAAAAAATTTTGCTTTAAGGAATTGATTGCTATAAAACTATCTAAAAAGGATGCGATAGGTAAAATTATAGCGCTTAAGGTTATTGGAAGAATAAATTTTAGCGCGTATCCATACGTTATTTCTTTATAAAAACCATTATCTTCTTTTACCGTTTTTCCCTTTTCTATTTTCAATTTTAAAAGCAAATATAAAAGAGCAACAAACTCGCTTAAGGTTATTGCAAGGCAAGCAATTATTCCCTTTAAAACAATACTTCCATTTACTAAAAGTAGGGCTATAAGCGCGCTAACTGCCTTTACAACCTGTTCCAATACCTGTGAAAGCGCAGTTGGTGTAAAGTTAGATTTACCCTGAAAATACCCACGAATACAGGCTATTAAGGAAACTAAAAAAACGGAAGGGCTAATGGCTTTATATAGCCCACCGGCTAAATTATTACCTTGCAAAAAGGCAATTTTATTTGCAAACAAAAACAAAAAAACAGAAAATAATAATCCAATTGGAAGAAATATTATAAGGCACTTTTTAAGTAAATTTTCACCGTTATAGCCTTCGCCAACAAGCCTTGTAATAGCCGTTGAAACGCCACCCCCGGAAAAGGTTAACAGTAGCGCGTAAACGGGAAAGACCATTTGATAAAGCCCAATTCCTTCCGTACCCAATAAATTAAAAAGTGGAATTTTATAAAGTGCGCCTATCACCTTAACGACTACGGTAGAAAGCACAAAACCAAAAGTGCCGTTGGCAACGCCAATCTTTCCCTCTATTCCCCTAATTTTTTTTAGCGGTAAAATCATCTTTGCTTTTCTGACTTGATAACCGTTAAAAATAACTGTTTTGCAATTTTTAAAAGGTTAAGCTCTCTTTCCGTAAGTTCTTGTAAGTCGGTGGCAATTAAGGCAAAAAAGCCAAGGTGCGAAAACTCATCTTTTATTGAAACTAGGCAAATTGCACTATATTCAAAATCCACACCCTCAACGATTTTTATTGCATCATAGCCGTTTTTTACGTTAAGCAATAGGTTGCGCTCTTCGCGAATTTTTTTCTTAAAATCATCCGCTATATGCTTGCCCTTTATAAAGTTAAAGCTTTGCCCGGAAACTTCCGTTATTTTTTGCGCGTCACCAATAATGCAAACGCAACCCGTGCTTAAAGCAAGCTCATCTGCAATAACAGATAACAATTCCTTATATAAAGATAAAGGTGCGTATTTTCTAATAATAAGTCTATCGTCATCAACGTATACCCTAACAAGTTTATCGTTTAACGCAAGCATATTTCTAACGTCTTTGGGAATAACAAGTCTACCCACCTCATCTATTTTAACAATACCTCTATTTTTCATCTAATACCTCCGTAAAGGTATTATGCACGCATTTTAAAAAAGTATTTATATTAAGAATTTTTCACCATAAAACACAAAAAAAGTGTGGCTATAAGTCGATTAACCACACTTTTACAATTATTCATATTTAATAATTTCCGCTAAGCCTGAAGCATTTTCTATGCTAAAATAATCAACGCCAATTTCACTAAGCTCAGTTATTTCCTTGCTTGAAGCAAGCTTTGTTTGAACTTCTATTTCACACTTGCCGATACAGTTTTTTGCAACGTTTAAAAGATACCTTGACTTTTCACCGTTAAAATTCTTTATAACGATACACTTAGGCTTTGTAGCCACTGCGCATTCAAGAGCAAAGGCAAATTCTATGCTATTAAAAGCGCTTGCATCAAGTGCTATTTTAAATTTTACTTTACTACCTGCAATTTTTCTTAAACCGTTAAGCTCTTTAATTAAAGGGCGCTTTTTATTTTCCTTTACAGCCGTTAAGGGAATAATATATTCTATTTCCTTAACCTTTGCCCATTTAGCCTGCCTTACTTCCCACTTTCTTGCAAGATAGGTGCTTTCGCCAATACCGATAACGGCACCAAGATCAACCTTTGCCTTTAACTGTTTTTTAACAGCCTTTAGCTTTGAGGTTAAAAGCATATGGCAGTTAAATTTATACTGAGCACTGCCGTTAATCTTATCTTTAATCTCGTTAGCGGTTAAAGAGGGGGAAGATAGGTCATAGTTAATTTTTGAAAAAAGCTTTTTTAAACGGTATTCCTTATACTGCTTTTTTTCTTCTTCCGTGGGCTCGTGTGGCTTTTCTTCCTTTTTATCTTCTTTAAGGGTTTCTATTTTTTTTGGCTCTTTTATTTTCTTAGGTTCTTCAATTTTAGTAAATTCTTCACTTTGCTTGGGTTCTTCAATTTTTGGCTCGGGTGAAGGAATTTCAGAAGCTTCTTTTAAGTCGTCCTTTTTACTTTGATCTAACAAGCCTTCTTGCTCTTCTTCAGCTAAAAGCTCTGCATTTATATCTGCAAGCGTTTGCATAAATTCTTGATATTCAGCTTCCTTTTGAACTTCAATATCTTCGTTTACTTCAGGCTCTACGTCAATCTTTTCTTCTTCGTTTAATGGTAAATTGGTATTTTCGTTCATAAAACCTCCTTATATTTTATCCGCTAAACTGTTAGTTTTTTCGCGGTTTATTGATTTTTTGGTACAAAAAAGGCGGTAACGTAGCCTAAATTTAAAGGGCATTACTACCTTAACTAATAAAGCACGGCACAGAAAAACGCAAACCGTTTGACAAACCACTTAAAATGCAATCGACAAAAGTTATGCTCTTTCGCCATACCATTACACCCTTATTGCAAAGGGTTATTGTAAAATATTTTTGCAAGAAAGCAACGCTCATTTTGCAAGTAAAAAAACGAGGTAGCCCTATGCCAAATCCCTTAGATGCACTTTTTCTTTTGTTAAAGCTATTTATAATTTTTCTTACTATATCCTTTTTAATAAATCTTGCGTTTAAACTTAAAAATAGAGATATAAAAATCTACGCAACAAAAATGAAGCATCCACAAAAACGAAGGAATAACGAAAACTTCAACTTAAAAGCTAAAGGCGAAGAAAAAGGTGATTTTAAAGGAAATAAAAAGCCTTCCATCGCTTTAAAAAGTACGGTAATACCGCAAAACAAACAAAACGGAAAGGCTTATAAAAGGACTAATCGGTAATTCTTTCTATATTACTTTCATCACCCCAAAGGCGTTCAAGATGATAGAACAGTCTACTTTCATCATTAAAAATATGCACGATGCAGTCACCGAAATCAAGAACTGCCCAACGCCCTTCACTTTCACCGTCACGGCGCTTAACCTCTACGCCAAGTTTGCTCATCCCCTCGTCAACGTATTCGCAAAGTGCTTTTACCTGTGAGGTTGAAGTACCGCCTGCAATAATAAAATAGTCTGCAAGAACGGTTTTTTCCGCAACGTAAATTTTAACTATATCACGCGCCTTTTTGCTTAGTAAAATTTTGCAAATTTCATTTGATAATGCTTTTGAATCCATATTTTTTCCTCTGTTATTATTTACTTTTTTGTATTATAATATTCATTTGTAAGCGTAGTTAGATAAAAAATATCTGATGCGCTTCTTTTTAAATACTCAATAAGCCTTTTTACGCAAAGCCTAAAGCCCTGCTCAAAATCCTTTTCTACCTCTGCCCTTAAATAGTCCACTTCTTCATAATCTCTAGAAGGCTCTAACAAATCGGCGGTAAAAACAATTTTTTCCAAGTTGCTCATTTCAGGTCTGCCGGTGGTGTGATAGCGTATTGCATTTAACACGTCTTCATCATCAATTGCAAATTCATTTTTTGCAACGCAGGCACCAAGGTATTGATGCTTAACACTTTCCGGCGCACCTAAGGGAATTTCACATTCGGGATAGTTTTGCGCCTTTTCATACTTGGCAATATCATGCAAAAGTGCCGCTATACGCGCGTTATCAACACTTTCGCCAATTTTTTTAGCATACGAAACGGCAGTTGCAACAACCCCGGCGGTGTGGAATAATCTGCTTGGCTTTAACCGTTTTTGCACCTTCAAATAGACCTCATCCGCCATATAAAGAGCATTATCTTTTATATAGTCACAAACGGACGCAGGCAAAAACTCTTGCGAATAAATACCCAATTTTAACTGCTCGCGAACGTAGGTGCTTGATGCCGTTCCCCTGTTTTGAATGGGAATAAAGGTGTAACCGCAATTTTCTTTAAAGATCTTTAACTCTTTTTCAAAATCACATCCACCCCTATCCGCAACCACCAAGGTGACGTTTTTTAGAAGGTAATCTACCCTTTTCCAATTCAAAAATCCCTTTAATGAATCGTAACCGATGAGTAAATAAAGCTCATCGTTTGGGTAAAGAGTTTTTAAGTATTCAACCGTTAAATAGGTATAACTTGTTCCCTCACTTTTAAGCTCAAAATCGCTAACGTCAATAAAGGGATAATCCTTAAAAGTAAGCTCTAGCATATTTTTGCGATGCTCGCCTGCAGTAAAATGCCCGCTTTTGAATGGGGATTGATAAGCAGGAAGAACTATTACCTTATCTAGCACAAGCTCATTTTTAAATTTTAAACAAATTGAAAGGTGGTCGTTGTGAACAGGGTCAAACGAACCGCCGTAAATACCTATTTTCATACTTATATTTTAACACATATTCCCGCTAATTTCAAGTTTAAAAAACAACTTTTTTAGTTATAATTAAAATATCATGAAAAATCGTAAAACTGCACTCTTTTTAGATAGTATTTTAACCTTTATTATAGCCTTTTTTGCATTTTTAATAATGCTTTCCACCCTAAAAATATCAACAGCTTTTAAATTTATTCTTTGTTTACTGTTTGCTTTTTGTTTAAGCGGTATGGTTTTTATTCACAAAAGGCGCAAATATAACAGTTTAATGTTAAGCGAAAAAGAGGTTAAACGGCTTAACGATATACTCTTTGGGCTTGAACTAAACAGCGACGCACAAAACTTGAATTTTATTTTTTCTCTTTTAAAGGCGTGTAAAATTGATGCAAAAATAGTTGAAGGCAAGCTTGTTTATAAAAATACGTTATACCTTTTTAATTTTAGCAAACAGCTTTCGCGCGGGGAATTTTGCAATGCAATTAGGGGTATAAATCAAAATATAATCTTCTTTTGCAATACTCTTTCAAGCGAGGCTGAAGAAGTTGCTCTACTCTTAAAAGAAAAAGTTAAGATAATAAACGGCGAAGGATTGTTTTCACTGATGAAAAAGGTGGATTTTAATGAAGAAAGCCAAGAAAAGT
>JAZSMG010000056.1:0-2276 GCA_045535775.1 Christensenellaceae bacterium
AAAGGGGTGTCTTTCTAAGAAAAACACCCCTTGCAAATTTTTGGGGATTAACTTGTAAATTTTTAAAATAAGTTATAAATAAGGGGCTATAGGTCGATTATTTGGGTATAAAAGAAATATGAGGGTTGATTTACAGGATAAAATTAGGCTATTACCAAAAAGCCCCGGCGTGTACGTTATGCTTGGCGCAGGCGGTGAGGTTATTTACGTTGGTAAGGCTAAAAATCTTAAAAACAGAGTAACTCAATATTTTTATGACGGGGTTAAAACCGATAAGGTTATGGCAATGGTTTCTAACGTTGCCGACTTTTATTATATCATAACCAATTCAGAGGCGGATGCTCTTTCTTTAGAAAACAACTTAATTAAGAAAAATAAGCCCAAGTACAACATACTTTTAAAGGACGATAAAACCTATCCTTACATTAAAATTGATTTAAAAAAGCCCTTTCCGCGCTTTGAAATAGTAAGGTCTATCAAGCGCGACGGTGCAAGATATTTTGGTCCGTTTATGGGTGGTATTAACGCCAAGGAAATAGTGGAAATTTTAAGTAGCGCCTTTTTGCTTCGCAGCTGCAGTTTACCGCTAACCGAAAATAGTAAAAAACGTGAATGCTTAGAATATCACATTAAGCGGTGTTTGGGGCCTTGCAACGGGCTTTGTACTAAAGAAGAATATATGAATCGCGTTAATTCCGCGCTGGATTTTCTTGCCGGTAACGATGATGAGGCGGAAGAAATTTTAACCGCTAAAATGAACTTGTTTGCTCAAAACGAAGAATTTGAGCTTGCACTTGCTTACCGTGATAAAATTAAGAGTTTAAAAAAGATTAGAGAAAAGAAGATTACCTCTTTAAATAGGTTTATTTCTTGTGACGTAATCTCTATTGCAACAGATAATATTCACTCTGCAATCAACGTTTTAATCACGCGCGGTGGCAGAATGCAGGGCGGTAAATATTTCGCTTTTGAGGATGCTTCCGTTTCTACTGAAGAGTGTTTAGAGGATTTTATTGTTCGTTTTTACGATAAGAATAACGAAATCCCGGATGAAATAATAGTTAACAAAGAACTTAGCGATGCCACTTTGCTAGAAGAGTATTTTAAAAACAATTTTTCTAAAAAGGTGTCTATTTTATGCGCTAAGCAGGGTATAAGAAAACAGCTTTGCGATATGGCGGAAGTAAACGCTAAGGATTATTTAGAAAAATCAATAGAAAAAATTAAACATAAAGAGGATATGACCGTTAGCGCTTGCAAGCGGTTACAGACTCTTTTAGCGCTTAAAAAATACCCAAAACGTATGGAATGTTACGATATTTCTAACATTTCCGGGGTAGATAAGGTTGGCTCTATGGTCGTTTTTACAGACGGCGTTAAGGATGCCGAGCAATACCGCCGTTTTAAAATTAAAACGGTTGAAGGGGCGGATGACTTTGCTTCTTTAAAGGAAGTTCTTTCGCGCAGAATTTTAAGAATGCAAGAGGATGAAGATAAGTTTTCACCGCCTGATTTGATTATTATCGACGGTGGTAAAGGTCAACTTTCCGCCGTGCACGAAGTGTTTTTAGAGCTTGGCGTTAAGGATATAGAGTTGATTTCGCTTGCTAAAAAGCAAGAGGAAATATTTACTTTAAACAGTGATGAGCCTGTTGTTTTACCAAAAAACGACTACTGCTTGCGCTTACTTCAACGCATTCGTGACGAGGCGCATAGGTTTGCAATAACCTATCACCGCACGTTAAGGCAAAAACGCAGTTTTTTCTCTCAGCTTAACGAAATAGAAGGGCTTGGTAAGAAAAAGATAAACGCCTTACTTTTAAAGTTTGGTAGCGTTGCGGAAATTGCACGCGCTACTGTGGAGCAGTTAAAAGAAGTTGAAGGTATTGGCGAAAAGCATGCAAAAACCATATATTCGCATTTTCACGATAAAGCAGAATAAAGGAGATAAATATGGAAGATAAGCTTATTCAAGAAACTATAGCGGTTATAAATTGCAATGAGTTTGCTAATAAATTAGGGCTTGAAATTATGCTTGAGGGTAGAGGTGAACTTACAGTTACTACAGATAACGTTTGTCGCCCCGGGCTTCAGTTCGCAGGCTATTTTGAGCATTTTGTGCCTGAACGTATTCAGGTTATGGGGAATGCGGAAAATAATTTTATTTCTAAGCTTCCAGAAAAACTTAAAATTAACGTTTTAGAGCAGTTTTTCTCTAAGGAAATCCCCTGCTTAATAGTTTGCAGAAATTTAGAGGTGGATGATTTTATTATAGA
>JAZSMG010000083.1:0-15520 GCA_045535775.1 Christensenellaceae bacterium
ATCCGACTTTTCCCTGCACCCAACTTTTTGCCCACTCAAAAGGCAAAAAATTTCGGCAACCGCACCTTTCTGCTTTAAGTCTTCAACGTTTGAGCGTCTGTTTAAAGTTACTAATTGCAAGTTGCGCCTCTAATCATTCTATGATTCGACTATTAAATTTACGACTGATATAATATCACACTTAAACCTTTATGTCAACGCTTTTTTACGCGCTTTCTAAAAAATGCAGTTAATTTTTGCTAAGATTTCTAAAAATGGTGATATTGTTATAAAAAATGAAAAAATATCTTTAAAGTACCTTTTTATTTTATAATTAAGGGTATATTTGAATTGACAATAGATATAATTGTGAGTATAATGTAATTGCTACTGAATTGGTAGTAATTAAAGGTGGTAAAATGAAAATTTCATCCAAGGCGCATTATGGCTTGCAAGCGACCTTTTTACTTGCAAAGGAAAATAAAACGCTTTCCGCAAAGGATTTAGAAAATGAAATAGGTGTGTCTGCCAAGTATTTAGAGCGCATAATGCGTACTCTTTCTAACGCAGGCGTGGTAAAGGCAACACGCGGAACGGCTGGGGGATATTATCTTGCAAAAAAAGCAGATGAAACCACTGCGGGCGAAATCGTTCGCGCACTAGAGGATGAGTTGGAAATTATAACTTGCGTTAAAAACAGTGCTTGCAATAAATGCGGAACAAGCTTTGTTTGGAAGAAGTTATATAACGGCATTAACGAGGTTTTAGACGGTATCACACTTCAAAGCATGGTGGAAAACGATAAGGCAAATTCTCTTGCTCAAGCCCACTGCTCAAGCTGTGGTTTAAACGGTTCAGAAAACTGCTCTTGCTTTTCTAATAATGGCAAGTAATAGCCGATAATCGACCTATAGCCCCACTTTTGTTTGTCTTTATATAAAAATAAAGAAAAAAATCAACGATTTTGTAATAAATATAGCCCTTATCGTTAGGGCAAAGAGGATATATGGAAAAACAAATTTATCTTGATAATGCCGCAACAACGGCGGTTGATCCAAGAGTTATGGAAAAAATGCTCCCATATTTTTCGGGGGTATACGGAAATGCAAGCAGTCAGCATTTTTACGGCAGAAGGGCGCAACAGGCGTTAGACGAGGCGCGTGATACTATTGCTTCCCTTTTAAACGCACAGCCTTCTGAAATTTATTTTACTTCCGGCGGAACGGAAGGGGATAACTGGGCAATGAAGGGTATTGCTCTTGCCAATCAAGCAAAGGGCAAGCATATAATTACCACCGTAATAGAGCACCCTGCAATGCTTGCTTCCTGTAAGGACTTAGAAGCTTTAGGCTTTGAGGTTAGTTATCTTTCAGTTGATAAAGAGGGTAGAATTAGCTTAGAAGAGTTAAAGAGCCTTATTCGCGAAGATACAATTTTAATTTCTTGCATGTATGCAAACAACGAAATTGGCACTATTCAACCGATAGAAGAAATTGCAAAAATAGCAAAGGAAAAAAAGGTTCTTTTCTTTACTGATGCAGTTCAAGCTATTCCATATATAAATATAGACGTTAAAAAAATTGGAATGGACGCTATGGCAATATCTGCCCACAAGTTCAACGGGCCTAAGGGTGTTGGCGTTTTATACGTTAGAAACGGTGTAAAAATTAAAAGCATACTTTCCGGCGGACATCAGGAAAGAACAAAAAGAGGCGGAACCTCTAACGTTGCAGGCGCTGTTGGTCTTGCGGAAGCTTTAAGATTAAGCAGTCTTAACTTAGAGGAAAACAATGCAAAAATTAAGATGCTTCGCGATCACTTCGTAAAAAGAGTTAGTGAAGAAATTCCCTATTCATACTACAACGGTCATAAGGAATTTAGAGTTCCCTCTAACGCAGATTTTTCATTTGAGTTCATAGAAGGGGAATCAATTTTATTCTCTTTAGATTTAGAAGGTATTGCAGTTTCTTCAGGCTCTGCATGCTCATCCGGTTCGTTAGAACCCAGCCACGTATTGCTTGCAATCGGTGTAGATGAAGCCTTGGCTCACGGCTCTATAAGGTTTTCTTTTGGTAAATCTAACACGTTAGAAGAGGTTGATTACGTTGTTGATAAACTTAAAGAAATCATTGCAAGACTTAGAATGATGTCACCCTTATATAAAGGATAAAAAAATTAAAAAGTGCGCCTATAAGCGCGTTAACTGATATTTTAGAGTGTAATTTAGGAGAAAAGATATGTATAACGAAAAGGTAATGGAAGCTTTTAAAAACCCAAAAAACGTTGGCGAAGTAGAAAACTACGACGGTATTGGCGTTGTAGGTAACGCATCATGCGGTGATATTATGCAAATCACTATTAAGGTAGAAAACGGAATTATAGTGGACGCAAAGTTTAAAACCTTTGGCTGTGCTGCTGCAGTTGCAACCAGCTCTACCGCAACTGATATGGTTATAGGTATGACCTTAGAGGAAGCGTTAACCTTAACCAATAAAAAGGTAGTTGAAGTTTTAGAAGGTTTACCCCCACAAAAAATTCACTGCTCAGTTTTAGCAGAGGAAGCAATTAAGAAGGCAATAGAAGATTACTATTCAAAGCAAGGCAAATAATTAAAATCCTACAATTAAATGAACTAAAAATGGGAATAGCCGTTTTGTTAATAGGCTGTTCCCTTTTATTTTGCAAAAAAAACGATTATTGCCTAGAGTATATTTCTATAAAAAAGAAAAAGAAGTGCGAACAAGGAGTTGGGAATAAAAAAATTAAACAAAGTTTACAATTTTATCTTTTGAATCAATTTATAATATCCTTCTGTGCCAACGAAAGGAATAAAAAGACTAATTTTGTCTATATTTTAACAAATATTCGTATTGACTTAACTAAAGTTAAGGGGTAAAATAGTAATGAAGCAAAAATGCTATTTTACGCGGAAATTTTTACTAAGCTAAAAACAGGTAAGAGTAACCGCGAAATAAAAATCAAGGGAGATAAAAATGAAAACCACCAATTTATTCAAATTCGTGCAGTTAATCCTTCTTATACTAGTTATGGGATTTTGTGTTTCTTGTGCGAATTTTAATGAAGAAGGAAAAACAAACGCGCCCGAAGCGGAAAATAAAGTATTTTACGCTAGAAGCCAATCGGTTGAAAGGGCTGAGCCTACGTTAAAACAGGAGTTACTGCACTTAGATAGCGTTCCGCAAAGCGATGTAACTTTAAGTGCTAAGGCAACCCAAACGGCTACTGCGAATTGGTTTTTTAAATATGAAGATGGGTATTTAAAGACCACCGTTTACGTTCAGGACCCGGTTGTTTACAACGTAAATCTAATTCCTGAATATAACGATTACGTAGAAGTGCTATTTTCAAAGACCTCCGGAACTCAAAAGGTTGTTAGCGTACTCGTTAACGCGTACGGCGACCTTATAGTAAAGGATGCAAACGGAAATTTAATAAACGACCACGGCGTAATAGCCAGCGCGTGCGAATTTACCCTTGCAGAAGACAGAGTAGACGGTTGGATGGCAGAAATAGCATATCCTTGCGCTATTAGCGGTGAAGTTGGGGCAGAGCCAAATTTAACGGTATGTCTATCGTTATCTAACTCAGATAGCAAGCTGGAATGGCAAACTGTTGATTACGAAGGTGTAAAGACGGACCGTAACAATCCCGAAAGCTATCTATGGGTTAAGGGAAGCGGTGCTTTAGAGCAAAACCCCAATCTATACCACACTTATGACGGAGTTACGGTAGACGGCGCGCGTGATGAAAAGTACGGCGAATTCACAGATACCGTTACACTAAGCGGTGACCTTTGGTATGATATTTCTGCGGTTAAAACTGAAAACGGTGTATTCGTTTACACAAGAGCGCTATTTAATACTTCGCACGTTGATCAAATGGGGTCAAGCTGGGGTAGAAGTACGGACTTTGAGTTTAAGCTTAACCTAGGCGCAACCTCATACGTAAATATTGAAGGTGGCTATGCAGGCGTAACCGATTACGTTTTAGACGTTGTAAGAACGGATACCGGCAAATATTTACACACCCTTGAATTCTTCGTTGAAAAACAGTTAATTAAGGATTGGGATGCTGAAAAGGACGTTCAAATAAACTATGCTTGGAAGAGCACCGGCGAAAGCAGTTATATATTAAGTGATATGCTACACGCTAACCATTGTGATTGGAGCAGTGAATGGCACTCTTATCAAAGACTTGGCGGTTTAAGCACTTATTACGTTGAATTACCTGCAAACCTTATGATTTCTACAAGCGGTTTAACCACCGTAACCGCGCCTGAAAACGGACCGGTGATAGATGGTAACTTTGATGAATACAGCGGTGATTTTATCGTTAAGGGGAATGCCTCTAAGGCGGTAGTAAAAACCACAGGTAAGGTGCTAAACGGCGATTTATACTTAGGTATAACCATAACCCACGGCGAATGGTCGGCATATACTCAAACCTGGTGGAATAACGATAATTTAGAAATGTATATCAACGGCGAGCACGTTATAATTATGTTCTATGCAGGCGAGTTAATTATTCCTGCAGCCGTTGATGAAGGTGTTGCCGTTACCACTACCGATTCAAACGGAAAGCTAGTAACTAACGTAGAGCTTTACATAGAAGGCAATTCAGATGCATATAAGGTAAAAATGGGTATGAACGGTTACGGCTTCAAGGGTTGGCAAAGTCTAGCTTGGGATGGAACGGCTGGACTTTACGTTAGCGAGGAAGGCGTTTCTGAAGAAAGAGCTCTTACCATTGGCGAGCTTAGTTTAGATGGCGAATTTGCAGAGGACGTATGGACTGAAAGCGTTAAGGCTAACACTATTTCTACCACTGCAAACGGCGCAGAAATAGATATTATGGGTAGACTTTTAGAAAACGGAACGGTATTCGGCGTAACCGTACTTCACACCAAGGCACCCAACGTTTCTGTAAACGGCGAAAATAACTGGTGGAACTATATGAATATTGAGGCTGTTATTAACGGTCACACCGGCGATCAATTTATAGCAACCGTTAAAAACGACAGAAGTGAACACGTATATTCTTACTGTAAAACGGAAAGCACGCCTGAAGGCAAATATCTTTCTACCTTTGAAATTTTCGTTCCTAACGGCATAACCGGAATAACTAAAGATCAAAAGTGTGCGACCTTAGCCTTTGGCGGTTGGTTTGAAAGCAAGTTCTCTTGGTTATTCGGCACAAACGGCAAAACAACCACTCACTATATAAGTAACGAGGGTATTACTGTGAATAGCATAACAGACGACGGAGTTTTAAGAATACTTACAATTGGCAACAGCTTCTCTGACGATACTATGGAATACGTTGGTAAGATTGCAGAATCTTACGGAATGCAGGTATTCCTTGGCAATCTATATATTGGTGGATGTAACATTAACTATCACTTAGATAACTTAAAAAATGAAAGCGCTTTATACGATTACAGGGTTTACACTAACGGCTATTGGAAAACCACCCAAGGATACAAGAGTACGGATGCGATTAAGTCGCAAAGCTGGGATTATATTTCATTCCAACAAGCAAGCCCCGATTCAGGTAGAGTAAGCACAATGACTAATTTAGAAGAATTGATGCTAGGAGTAAGGGCTATTTGCAACCAAGACGCGAAGTTTATTTGGCACATGACTTGGGCTTACCAAGCAGATTCAAATCACAGCGGATTTGCTAATTATAATAATAGTCAAGAAGAAATGTATAACGCAATTCTTCAAGCAGTTCACTCAGTTATTGTTCCTAATGAGGACTTTGCTTTAGTTGCCCCCGTTGGTACGGCTATTCAAAATGCAAGAACCTCTATTTTAGGGGATAGATTAACCCGTGACGGTTATCATTTAAATCTTGAATACGGCAGATATATTGCAGGCTTAACCTTCTTTAGCGCAATTACCGGGGTAGACGTAAGTAACGTAAGCTATGCACCTGCAGGCGTTGTTCTTGACGTTAAGCTGGTTTGCATAGAGGCGGCTGTAAACGCCGTTAAAAACCCCTTTATGGTAACCCCTGCGGCTACACGCTAAAAAGGCTTTAAAGGAGGAAATATTATGAATAAAATTTACAAATCATTATCATTTATAATAGCGTTACTCGTTTTTGCATTCTCATTTGGTAACGTAAACGTTAAAAGGGTTAAGGCGGAAGGATCTGCAGAAGACGGCATTTCATTCACCCAAAACGAGTATTATGAAGTAACTAAAAAGCTAGAAAAAATGCCACAAACCTTTGAGGCGAAAATTTTAATCCCCGTTGGCTTATCGGGTAGAATCGGTTGCATATTCAGTAACTACAATAGCGGTATGGATTCTTGTATTAGCCTTGATATGGTAGACGGCGGTAAGCCCTGCTTATATTATAACACCGCCAACGGTACTACTTGGAATCGCGTTGTTAACAGCGATTTAAGAACTGGTAATTGGGTGCATTTAGCGGTTACTAACGACCAAGCAAAGAATGAATTTATTTGCTACGTAGACGGCGTTAAGGTTGATACCGTAATTAGTTCTACCTATGCAGACGATATAGCAGTTAACTTCATTATAGGCGGAGATAACACCAGCAATAATCAATCTTGGTTTAAAGGCAGTATTCGTTCACTTGCTCTGTATTCAGACGTAAGAACTCAAAGCGAAATTGCTGAAGATATATTAAACGGCGCAGACGTAAATGATGAAAACGCAATTGCGGTATACGATATGCCAGCGTCAAGCGCTCAAAATGATTTAGAGGACCTTACCGGTAACGGCTACAACGTAAATTACGGAATGGCGTTCTACACCCAAAAGCCCGCAGTTGAAAATTACGCTTACTCGTTTGCTGCAATAGGTGATACCCAAAATATTACCGAGGACGAGCCTACAAAGCTTTCTATTATTTACGATTGGCTTCTTGCAAATAAAGAAACAAAAAAGATAGCTCACGTTTTCGGTCTTGGTGATATTACGGATATGAATACGGAAGAGGAATGGAAAACCGCAAAAAGCGCTATTTCTAAGCTCAACGGTAATATTCCCTATTCATTAGTTCGCGGTAATCACGATATTACCTATATGTATAACAAGACCTTTAACAACAAAACCTATACGTCACAGTTCGGCGGTTTTTATGATGAAAGCAAGATAGAAAACTCATGGAAGACCATGACCGTGGGTAATACCGATTATTTATTTATCACCCTTGATTACGGCGCTTCAGACGAGGTTCTTAGCTGGGCTTCAAGAATTATAGAAGCGTTCCCCACTCATAAGGTTGTTATTACAACTCACGCCTATATGTATTCAGACGGAACTACTATAGGTGAGGGTGATGAGGTTGTTCCCTCTGATTCAACAGACACAAACTATGCCCCCACCGTTAAATATAACGATGGCGATGCTATGTGGGATAAGCTTATTTCTAAGCACGGCAATATTTTCTTGGTAATGTCCGGTCACGTTTCTTGCAACAATCTAGTAACAACTCAGCGCAAGGGTATTCACGGTAACACCGTAACCGAAATGCTAATAGATCCCCAAGAAGTGGATAAAACTCTTGGTGCAACAGGTATGGTTGCTATGCTTTACTTCTCTGAGGACGGTAATTTTATTGACGTTGAATACTATTCAACAGTGAAGGATGCTTACTTTAAAGAAACCAACCAATATCGCGTTAATATAGTTGATAAAGAAACCGTAGCTCACACCACCCCCGCAAATTGGGAATACAACGCAACTTACCACTGGGGTAAATGCTCTTCATGCGGTATTAGCTTTGCGGAAGAACATACTCTTGGCGAATGGGTTGTAACTAAAGAACCCGCTCCCGGTGTTGCAGGTGAAAAGCGTCAGTCATGCGAGTGCGGTTATTATAAAGTCGGTGAAATTCCCGCTTTACCCGACCTTCCTGATGACTCTTCAAGTGATTCTGCAATAGATAGCGAAGGCTCTTCTAACTCTCAAGGCGGTGGCGCGCAAGATACCTCCGGTGGCGGATGCGGTGGTTCTATCGGTGTTAATAACGCAGGTTTATTATTTGCTTTATTATGTGTTGGCGGTGCATCTTTATTATTAAGAAAGCGCAAATAAAAAAACGCTTAAATAGCCGTTAATCGCTTTATAGCTTAACTAAATAAACAAATAGGCTTGTAAAATTAACTGTAACTAAATAAGTAAAAAGGGATAGGTAAACGCCTATCCCTTAATTATTTTATATTAGTTTTTGTTTTTTAAATTGCGGTATTCTTGCGGGGTTATTTTTAAATGACTTTCAAAGATTTTTGTAAAATGTGATGCATCGTAAAATCCCGTTCTGTAAGCTATTTCTAAAATGCTTAAATTGGTACCGGCAAGCATATTCATTGCGGATTCTATGCGTAATTTTGTAATATAAGCAGAAGGTGGTATTTTGCAAATCTCTTTAAATTTGTTTATGTATGCCGTGCGTGAAAGATGGGCAATGTTAGCTAAATCATTAATAGTTATTTTTTCATAAAAGTGTTCGTGAATGTAGGTAACCGATTGCATAAAATATTGGTCAGACTGCGTGCTTTTTTTAAAGCTCGGCACTTTCTTTTCATAGGCTTCGCATAGGGTTACGATTGCAACCATCGTTAAGTTCGTTCGCTTTATGCATTCAAATAAATCGTTAACGTTAGAATGTTGGCTAATATTAAAAAGTAGGGCTATAGCGCTGTTAAATTCATATTCACTTAAACTTAGGTTAAGGGGCGTGGGGGTTTTTCCGCGCATTAAGGGCTCTACGCCGAAGAGTGTGTAAAAAGAGGGTAACTGTTGTAAATCAACAAGGTACTTATTCATAAAGGCATCGCTTATAAGAATATGAAAAACGTCAAAGCCCTTTCCACCAACGTAGCCATGGCTATGGTTTGGGGGAATAATAAAAACGTCCCCCTTCTTAGCTTGAATATGACTTTCGCCAAGGTAGTGAATTCCGCTTCCTTTTGTAATCAGGTTTATTTCGTAAAACTCCTGCTCGTGCATACCTATTTCATAATCGGGCATAAGGAACGCGCGTGTTAAATCTAGGTTGTTTTTAAAAAAGTCAGCGTGAGTGTGGTAATAATGCTCGTGCTTTGGTAATTTTTTTAAATTCATTTTCACCCTCTGAACGATTTTACAATAAATAATGTATTTTTATACATTGATTATACCTCAAAGGGTATGGTATAATCAAGCAAAAGAACAACTTTTATTTAAAAAATTTTAAATAATGTTTTTGTTTTTTAAAAAATTCAAAAGTCATAAATGTTTTTTAGAGGTGGTATGATGAAATTTTTAAAAAGAATTATGATAGCTCTTTTTTGCGTAATACTTCCCTTTACGGCTTTTGCCTGTGAAAAGGATACGCAAAACTCTTCTGGGGGTGCTTTAAAGGACTCTTCTGATTCATCAAGCGAATCAAGTAGTTCAGAAAGTAATTCTTCAAGCGATTTTTCAAGTGAAAGCTCTTCTTCAAGTAGCGTTGAAGAGCAAGGAGGTATAGATTTGGGAGCGTTAACCGTTAGTGCGGATAATATTCCGTTAAAGCTTCAGTACCATGAGCCTGCGCCCTTTATTAACGAATGCTCTGAAGAGGCTAGTATGATGGCAGGGCAGGATATAGGCTGGCAAAATTGGTCTATGCCAATAGGTAACGGCTATATTGGAGCAAACGTCTTTGGTAGAACGGAAACTGAAAGGGTGCAAATCACGGAAAAAACTCTTTCTAACCCTTGGCAGTACGTTTTAAATCAAAACGGAAGCACTTCTTATCCTCAAATTGGCGGTTTAAATAACTTTTCGGAAACTTATATAGATTTTGGACACGTTTTATCAGGTGTAACTAACTATAACAGATATCTTGATTTACAAAAGGCGATAAGCGGTGTTTCTTATACCTATAAGGGTGTTAATTACAGTAGGGAATACTTCACCTCTTATCCTGATAAAGCGTTGGTTATTCGTTTAAACGCGCAAGGCGGGGATTTATCATTTACCTTACGCCCAACCATTCCCTTTAAGCAATCTTATATGAAATATCCCGGCGACGGATTTTCTAAAACGGGTAGCGTTGTTTCAAGTGTAGAAGGCGGAGTTGGGTGTATAGAATTAAGTGGTACGCTTGGCTATTACGGTGTGGATTTCGTTGGTTATTATCGCGTATACACTAACGGCGGTAGCGTTGTTGCCGATACGGTAAATAACACTTACACCGATAAAAACGGAACGGTTATAACCGATAAAGACGGGGTTATTAGAGTAAGTGGGGCAAGCAGTGCGTACATAGTTGCAACCTTTGGAACTGATTACGAGCTATGTAGCGAAAACTTTGAAGGTGGGCAGTACGGTCGTAATAAGCAAACTGCAAAAACCACTTTAGATGATGCTAGGGCGAAGGTTGGTAGATATTTGCGTTCTATAACCACCGCGTTATCTATTAGGAATTACGAGGAAGGTTACGAATATTTAAAAAATAGACATGTTAGTGATTACGGCAAACTATTTGGTAGGGTGGATTTAAATCTAAACTGCAATTCGTTGGATTTTGCCCTTACCACAGATAAGCTGTTAGAAAAATATAATAGCGGTAGTCATAGCTCTTATTTGGAAACCTTATTATTCCAATACGGCAGATATTTAATCATAGCTTCTTCACGCGAGGGGGCGTTGCCTGCAAACCTTCAAGGGGCGTGGAACTGTTATAATACGCCTGCTTGGTCAAGCGGATATTGGAGCAATATCAATATTCAAATGAATTATTGGCACGCATTCAGCACCAACTTAGCAGAAACCTTTATTCCCTATGTTGACTATAATTCGGCGTATATGAAGGTGGCTGAAAAATATGCTAACGACACTATATCTACTCATAATCCTGATTTATACGGCAAGGACGGCGGTAACGGTTGGGCAATGAGTGTTGCAGGAAACCCATTCTTCTTTAACGCAGACCGTTCAAGCGGTAACCTTGGTCTTTTAACAGAGGTATTTTACGATTATTACCAGTTCACTAAGGATGAAGATGCTTTAGAAACCGTTTACGATATTTTAGCAAACGCTGCAAGATTTATAACCAAGTGTGTTAAGGAATACGACGGCAAGTACTTAGTAGAGTATTGCGATTCGCCGGAGATGTACGTAAACGGCGTTTGGTATTACACAACGGGTACTGCTTACGCGCAAACGATGGCGTATTTAAATAACTATCAGGCCTTAGAGTGCGCTAAGGCGTTAGGAATAGATTTAGAAGATAACGGAATACTTTCCTTAGACGACTATTCTATTTTAAAAACCATAATGAATCAGCTTGATAAATACGACCCCATTCACGTTGGTCTTTCCGGTCAAATTAAGGAATTCCGTGAAGAAGATTATTACGGCTCGCTTGGTAATCCCAATCACCGCCACATTTCTCAATTAGTTGGACTATTCCCCGGCAATCTTATCAATTCTTCAACGGAAGCGTGGTTAGATGCGGCTTTAGTTTCTTTATACGGTAGAAATAACGGGCTTATGGATTGGCCTAACGGCAACACAAGTAATAACGAGGCAAGTATAGTTGCTTGGGCGTGGGCACACAAGCAGGCTTTATACGCAAGGGCTGGCGAAGGTGATTTAGCTCAGCAAATGCTTGCAGGTAATTTAAGAAATTCTACCTTGGAAAACCTACTTATGGTTTGCGGTAAGATATTCCAAATAGAAGCAAGCAGTGGTACTACCGCGGCTATTGCGGAAATGCTTTTACAAAGTGATGAAGAATATATAGAAATTCTTCCCGCTCTTCCCACTAATTGGGCGAACGGCTCTTATACCGGATTGGTTGCAAGGGGTAACTTTGAGGTTAGCGTTGCTTGGGAAAATGGCGTTGCTTCAAGGCTTAATATTCTTTCTAAGCTTAGCGGACCTGTTTCAGTTAAATATCCCTCCGTTACAGGCGTTAAGGTATATAATAGTGCAGGTGAAGAGGTTAAATATAGTGTAACGGGTAAAAACGTTATCAGCTTTGAAACAGAAGAGGGTGAAACCTATTTCTTTGATGGGTTTAAAGAGGTTGTTTCACCTCAAAAGCCCACGCAGTTTACCTATGAAAGGGTTAACTTTAACCAATTTGATTTAAGCTGGAATGCGGTTGATGGGGCTGTTAAATATAACGTTTACGTTGCAATCGAAAACGATGCTTCTTATACTTTTGTTGGTAGTTCAACCAAACCCGAATATTTACTTACCATTGCAGAAGAGCATGCAAACTTAAGAAAGACCTTTGTTGTAACTGCAGAAAATGCAAGTGGTGTGGAAAGTAAGCGCGCACTTTGCTATTCTAATCCCATTCTAACAGATTTAGAGCTTTATTCCGCAACATGGCAGGTTGAAGATGGTAAACTTAAGGTAGAGGTAAGCGCAAACGAAAGCGCAGGAACCTTAAATCTATACGAAATGGCTGTTGGTGAGGGTGAATACACCTTAGTTGCTCAAGTTAAGGATAGTTCTTTAACCTATTCATATAATGAGGGTAGTCAATACGCAATCTCCGTTCTTTCTAAATACGATAACAGTGAAAGTGAATTGATAGCGTTAACTGAAGGAAACTGCGGTAACAATATTTTAATTGGTAAACAGTTTGTTTCAGCAAAAGAAAGCGCGCTAAATTATTCCGCTTTAACAGACGGTAAGCCCTTTAATGATGAAGCAGGTACTCTTACCGCTTCAGATGAAATAAGTGCTATCGTGGATTTTGAAGGAGTATATAAACTATTTACCGTTAAGATTTTTGTAAACGGCGGTGTTGAATATGCCGGCGACTATTTAAAGTTAGAGGGATTATATAAAGGTGAATGGATCGTTTTAGCTGAATTTTTAACTAACAGTCAAATTGAAGAATATTTCGTAGCCCAAGATGAATGCATCATGCTGGAATTTGATGATGAAAAGGCAAATAAGCTTAGATTAAGCGCGAAGGGTAGCAATATTTCATTGAATGAGGTTACTGCAACGGGTGCTTTACTTGATGAAGAAGTTGGGGTATTCAACCTGTTTAGTAATAAACAGTTTGTTCCTACAAGCGCAACGGCGGGTAATATTTATTCTACTGCTTACGGCTATCAAACTCTTACAGACGGCGTTATTTACGAAGAGTTTAAGGGTAGATATTCAAGTAAGCAAAACGGTGGTAAAATAGAGGCGATTATTGATCTTCAAGGCGCACATCTCGTTTCCACGTTAAAGGTTTACTTATATAAAGACGGTATATCTAAATTTGGTAGCGGATTTGAGGTTCAAGTATATTTTAACGGCGAATGGAGCGTGCTTGTAAATTGCGCTACTACAAGCGAAATAGAAAAATATTTGGTTAAAAACGAGGGTGGCGTTGGTAATTGGCTTATTTTCAATCTTGGCGATGCATACGCTTCTAAGGTTAAAATCGTTGTTCCCGGTCAAACCTCAAGCGGTTGGACAACCGTATATGAAATTGAATGCTACGGTACTACTTCCACCGTTGCGGAAAGCATGCCAGAGCCTGATCCTGATCCTAATCCTGAAATTATAGCAAACGTATTCAGCGGTAAGCAATTTATTCCCACTGAAGCGGCTAATGCGGAGATTTTAATTGCCAGCTGGTTTAAGGGTGGCGGATATGAAACCTTAACGGATGGAAATAAGGTAGAAGAGCAGGTTGGTAGATTTTCTACAAAAATGAATAATACTACCGCATTTATGGATGCAACCTTAGATTTAGGCGAAGAATACGAGCTTTGTGAGCTTAAGTTTTATCTTTACGATACCAAGGATTCCATTACCTTAGATGCTAAGAAGACAAGCGTTGGTAAGGATATATTAATTCAAATTTATTATAACGGTGAATGGAAGGATGTAGTTAACTGTGTAAACAGTACGGAGCTTCTAACCCATTTGGTTATAAATGAAGGGCTTAACAACGACTATCTTCTCTTTGATTTGCAAGGCGTTAAGGCTCAAAAAATAAGATTCTTTATTTCAGGATCTGCACACGCTAACGGCATTACATTCCAAGAAATCGAATGTAACGGAAGGTTGGTAAAGTAAATTATAAAAAGTAATAAAAAACAAAGTTTTAAATAATGGTGAAATCAAAAACAGCGGTTGATTTTTTAGAGGAATTAAAAATTTTAAATACAATCTAAAAGAAGTTTTAAAGGCAAGTAAGAGTATCGTTTAATGAAGTGGGTGTAAATTTTATAAAAAAAAGCAAACAATGAACTATTAAGCAGTAGAAATACCGCAAAAATAGATTTTGCTTGCAAAAATCTTATAAGGCTTTCATTTCACTAAGAATATTTTTTTCTTGTTGCTAATGCTTTAAAAATTTAATTCCTTATCATCAAGTTTTAATTTTTGCGCATCATGAAGTTTATTTTATCAACTAATTGTTCAGATGTCGCCTAAATAATAAAAAAGGAGTAAGATTATGAAAAACTTAAAAAAGGCTTTTGCTACTATAGTATTAATGATAGTTGCTATAATAGCTTTTGTTGGATGTGAGGTTAATTTAACCAGTATGCATTCGCACCATTGCGATCATATTTGGAATGATGCAACCTGTTCAGCTCCAAAAACCTGTTCACTTTGCGGTGAAACGGAAGGGGAATCTTTGGCTCACACGGAAGAATCTATTGCAGGAAAGCAAGCAAGCTGTGCTGAAGCAGGCTTAACCGAAGGCAAGAAGTGCTCCGTTTGCGGTGAAATTTTAGTAGCGCAAGAGGAAATTCCTGCTTTAGATCACACTGAGGAAGTGGTTGCAGGAAAGCAAGCAAGCTGTACTGAAAAAGGTTTAACCGAAGGCAAGAAGTGTTCCGTTTGCGGTGAAATCTTAGTAGCGCAAGAGGAAATTCCTGCAGGTCATAAGCTTGTAAACGGCACTTGCAGTGAATGTGGTTTTATTGTAAATTTATTTACAGGCAAGAAATTCGTTCCTTCTTCAGATGCTGCAGCAAATATCTATAGTGCAAATTTTGGTTATCAAACTATTACGGACGGCGTTATATACGAAGAATCTACTGGTAGATATTCAAGTAAGCAAAACGGTGGCAAGGTAGAAGCAACTATTGATCTTGGCGCTGTTTATGATCTTGATGAATTTAAGGTTTATTTATATTGGAATAACGGTATAAACAATATAGGAACGGGTTTAAAGATAGAAGTGTTATTTGGTGGAGAATGGACCACCGTAGTAAATTGCGCGTCAGCTAATGAATTACAAGCATATTGGGTAGATAATACTGATAGCGTAGATAAAGAATGGTTAATTTTTGATTTAAAAGAGGTTGCTGCAAGACAAGTTAAATTTACCATTCCCGGCCAAACCTCGGTTGGATGGACTACCTTCTATGAAATGGAATGTAGCGGTAAGCTATCAACTAAGGTTGAGCCAGAGCCTGAAGTTCCCGTATTAATTGATAATATTATTGCAGGTAAAGAGTTTGTTCCCACAGAGGCTGCTACTGCTTCTATATTAACGGCAAGCTGGTGGAAGGGTGGTGGATACGAAACCCTAACGGACT
>JAZSMG010000017.1:0-2006 GCA_045535775.1 Christensenellaceae bacterium
CCTGCTGCAATAAGTATTTTTAACGTTTTCTTATTCACGCAATTCTTTCAAAATATTCCCAAGGAATACGAAGAAGCAGCCCATATAGACGGGGCAAACACTTTAGGTGTTTTTGCAAAGGTAATAATGCCTTTATCTAAACCCATAATCGCAACGGTAGCAGTTTTCTGCTTTATCGGTGTTTGGAACGATTATCTATGGCCTTCAATGATTCTGCCTTCTGCAGACGACGGCTCTTGGCCCTTATTACCAATACAAACGGCGCTTATTTCTATAAAGAGTATAGAAGGTATTACTACCGGTGAAATAATGGCTTCGTTGGTTATTACAAGTATTCCTATCTTCGTAATTTACGTTGCGGCACAAAAATATATCGTACAAGGCTTCGGTACAGCCGGGCTTAAAATGTGAGGACTTATGAAATTTAATAAAATCACAGCATTCATAATAGTTTTAATCATGTTATTCAGCGTAGCTGCGGGATGTGAAAATCCTAATAACAGTAGCGCTGGCTCAGGAAATAATAACTCAAACGCAGGTAAAAGCACCTTAGCGTTACATTATTCTCTTGATGAATCTACCGGCAATCTTGCAAAAGAATCTGTTAGCGGTAAGGATTATACCATTAACTACGTATTTAACGCTCAAAACGCAAACGATCTTTTCAAAGAACCCAACGATCCTTTAAGAAGAGAGGGCGTAAAGGGTAACGCTTTATACATGGACGGTTTTTCAAATAATATCGTTAATAGGGACTTTATAGCTCCCTCTTCAGCAATAACCATGTCTGCATGGGTGGCTCCTAGAGTTTTTGAAAATATAGTTCACTATGACGGCGCTTCTGATGCAGCAGGTCATACCCGTATGACTTCTATCATCAATAAAGGCGATATAGAAATGTGCGAAGGCTTCTTACTAGGCTATGGAAGATTAGGTCTTTGGGGCATTCAGCTAGCGTTACATAATAACGAAACGGATGAAGACTTCGTGGTTGGCTTTTACGATCCCATGAACGCTTTACCCTTATACGAATGGTCACACGTTGCCGTTTCATTTGACGGTAACACCGGTTATATCGGCCTATTCTTTAACGGTCAAAAGTCTTACGAGGCGCTTATTCCCGAGCTTGTTGCAACCAGCATAATCGGCACGGAAGAGCCCTTACGTATAGGCTGTTACGTTAACCCCCAAATTGAATTCGGTATTAAAAGACAGATGATTTCCGGTCTTTTAGACGAGGTTAAAATTTATTCATCAGCTTTAACTCCCAAGGAAGTTAAGAATATTTATAACGATACCGATACTGCAGGTGAGCATCCCTATTTAGATTGGAAGGATATCGCGTTAGATTCTTCAGTTTACGAAGGCGACCGTTACCGTCCTCAATATCACGCTTTACCCCCCGCAGTTTGGATGAACGAACCCCATTCACCCTTCTACTACAACGGTATGTATCACGTATTATATCAACACAATCCCGCAGGTCCTTACTGGTCACAAATCCGTTGGGGACATATTGCAAGTAGGGATATGATTCATTGGGAATACGTTAAAGACGCCGTAGTTCCTACCGCAGGTATTTGTCCTGAAGGTGTTTGGACGGGTGGCGCTTGCATCGGCCCCGACGGTTTACCTTGGTTAGTTATAACCGCAGGTACTAATACCACCACTTGGACCGGTCAAAATGTTGCTTTTGCGCACGCAAAAGATCCCAGCGATCCCTATTTAGCAGATTGGGTTGTTGAAGATAAGCTAGTAATTACTCAACCTAGCGACAACTCTCAAGGTGAAAGAGAGCAATTCCGTGATCCCTTCGTTTGGTACGACGACGGAACTTACTACATGATGGTTTCTACCTCTATTCCCGGAGCGGGCGGTTCAGCGGTAATTTACACCTCTGAAAATATGAGAGAATGGCAACACCGCGGTTACTTATACCAATGCGATTACAACAGATATCCCGAACAGGGCGCGCATTGGGAATGCGAAGTCGGAGGCCAAGCGGT
>JAZSMG010000225.1:0-2441 GCA_045535775.1 Christensenellaceae bacterium
AAGAAGGAAGAAAATTGATATACTTAATTCACTTGCGTGGGTTACTAAGGAAATGCCTATTCCTGAAAGCATATACAATGCAACGGCTACCGCGCCCCATACTGCACCGGAAAATAACTTTTTAGCAAAGAAAAAGAGTAAATATAGGGTTGCAATAAAGAATAAAAATCCCATTATTCTTAAGCCAAAAGCACTGTTGCCGAATATGCTTACGCCTACTGCGGTCAGCGCAACGCCCATTGCGTTCACTTCGTTAGATACGTATCCGTCTTTGCCGTTAATTAAGTTATCTACCGCACCGATAAGATTTATTTCACGCAAAGTTAAACTATCTATACCCTTACCCGTTACAAAACCGCTTTGCTCGTCCGTTACTAATGCAATAGTATCTGAAAGCTCGTTAACGGAATAATATTTGTGTGCGCCGTTTCTGGTTGTAATACCGCCCACTACTTGGGCAGTTAGCGCTTCACCGCCTACATTAACAAGTGCTACTTCATATAAATCAAAGCTGTTTCGTGTTGAAATCTTTATATACTCTTGACTTATAACTGAGTTTAGCGGAATTTTTACCCAACCAAGGTACTCGCCTTTCTTAACCTCTATGCTATATTCCCTTCTTGACGTAGTTGAGCCTTCCTGTAAAAGTTTTACGTTACCGCTTTGGTCAATAGCTATTTCTATTACACCGTTAGGAGCGTTATATACGTTACCAACGAATAAATATAAGGCTGAAACCACCTTCTTTTCTGCTTCTACGTCATCATTACCATTCTTTAAGCGGGTGTTTTTTATAATAACGCTATCTAAAAGATTTACACCCGTGTTTGACTGAACTGCCGGATTAACCTGCCAACAGGTATTAACACCGCGATTACTGCCAAGCCCAAAGGCAAGCATGGGCAATACGAGTAATGCAATTGCTATCATAGATATTACCGTTATTAGTCTTTCTTTTGCTTTGTTCATATATTTCTTCCTTTACGGCGAGTGCCGTTTCGATTTGATTTGTATTTAATAATAACTTGATTTTTTAAAAATGTAAAGCAATTTTTATGGTGTTTTTTGATATTCCTTAATTATTTATATAATAAGATAGCCTATTTTTTATCTTTCGCCAAAAATATACATTTTTCACTACCCTTTACTGCTATTTGCACGGGCTGAGGTATTTTTAATTGAAAATATGCAATAATTATGCTATGTTCGTTATTTTTTTACGCGCGGTTATTCTTTACGTGCTTCTTCTTATAGTCATGCGCCTTATGGGAAAAAGACAAATTGGCGAAATGCAACCCTTTGAATTTATTATTACCCTCTTAATCGCAGAGCTTGCTTGCATTCCTATGACTGATATTTCTATTCCCCTTTCTTACGGCATTGTTTCCCTTTTGGCGGTGTTTATTCTGCATCAAATGATGTCACTTTTAGAAAGACTTGGTAATAAGGTAAAATTCGTTATTAGCGGAAAGCCTTCTATAGTGATTACACCAAACGGTATTGATCTTAAGGAGCTTAAAAAAAATAATCTTGACCCGGCTGACCTTGCAGAGGCTCTTCGCGCCATTGGTTATTTTTGCCTAGATGACGTTGAATATGCTCTTTTTGAAAGCAACGGCAAGCTTTCCGCAATAAAAAAAGAGGTGCAAAATCCCCCTTCTTTGCCACTTATTTTAATTAACGACGGTAAAGTACAAAAGGAAAATTTTGCCCTTAGAACGGTTACCTTAGATGACCTTAAAAATGCCTTTAGTAAAGAGTTTTCTAACCTTAAAAATATAGAAATTGCAACTATGGATGAAAGAGGTAAAATATATTTAAAACGGCGCAATTTAAAGTATGAAATTTTATATTATTCGGGAGGTGATAAAAATTGATAAAAAGCCTGTTAACGATGCTATTGGCCCTCTTTTTGCTTTTAAGTGCCACCTTTTTAGAGCAAATTATAGTACAAAATACTTTTGAGGATTTTGCCGTTATTATAGAACAAACTCAAACGAAATTAGCAAGCGAAAACCCATCTAAATTAGATGCAGACGGACTGCAAAATTTTTGGCTTGAAAAAAAGCGCAAGCTTCACGTTTGGATACCCCATACGGAGATAAAGGAAATTGAACTTTGGGTAAGTGAATGCGTTGCCTATACGCAAATTGAGGATTTTGACGAGGCTTACACTAAGCTTGACGTTTTAAAAACTCTTGCTATGCAAATACCAAAAAACTTTTCTTTACAATTAGAGAATTTATTTTAATCTTATTAACTTATATTTTTACGTTAAATATCACTCTGCAATTTTATTTTGTTGACTTTTTGCTATTTTTGAAGTATACTTTATTTATACTCTACGTATAATGACTTGTCTACGTGTTTATTAAAAGCAACTTAAAATAAATTGCAGGTGTAGTTTAGTGGCAAAACAACAGCTTCCCAAGCTGTGGTTG
>JAZSMG010000158.1:0-5995 GCA_045535775.1 Christensenellaceae bacterium
CTCCCCCGTCAGGAGGAGCCTTACTTTTTATCAACCGATAGGTTACATATAATCAACCGCAAGGTTGTATTATAAGGCTTCTGTCTTGCATATCACCGTTATAATTAGTTGCAGTTTAGCAACCGTTATTTAATAACGTCATACTGACTGTTGTAAATTTTACTGTACAAACCGCCCTTCGCAAGAAGCTCCAAGTGAGTTCCTTGTTCTACTATATCGCCGTTATCAACAACCAAAATTACGTCTGCATTGACAATGGTAGAAAGCCTGTGCGCTATAACGAAGCTGGTTCTATCCTGCATTAAATCATCCATAGTTTTTTGAATTAGAAGCTCCGTTCTGGTATCTACGTTAGAGGTTGCTTCATCTAAAATAAGGATTTTTCTATCTGCTAAATATGCCCTTGCAATAGTTAAAAGCTGTTTTTGACCGCCTGAAATATTGGTGGTTTCTTCATTTATAACCGTTTCATAACCCAAAGGCAGACTTCTAATATAGTCGTCTATATGCGCCTTTTTGCAGGCGTTTTCTATTTCTTCGCGCGTAGCGTTTTGCTTGCCAAGCCCAACGTTTTCATAAATAGTACCGCTAAATAACCAAGTATCCTGCAATACCATAGAAAGATAAGAGCGAAGAGCAGGGCGAGTCATAGAGGAAATATCCACACCGCCTATTTTTATACTTCCGCCGTTTATTTCATAAAAGCGCATAAGTAAGTTTACTATGGTGGTTTTACCTGCGCCGGTTGCGCCCACTATTGCCACCTTTTGCCCTTCTTCTACCTTAAAATTAAGGTTGGTAATAAGCGGTTTATCTTCTACGTAAGAAAATTTAACGCCGCTAAATTCCACGCCGAAGCTTTGCAGATTTACGTTATCGCTTCCGCTAAAATCCATTTCCTCGCCGTCAAAGATTTCATAAACTCTTCTTGCGGAAGCAACGGTGTTTTGAATTTGTGATAAGCCCATAGAAATACTTTCAAGCGGGCCTGCAAACATCTGCGCGTAAAGCACCAACGTTACAACCATTCCCACGCTTAATATACCGTTAATCGACATATAGCCCCCGATTACGCAAATTAGAACGTATGCTATTGCGTTGGTAAAAACTATTAGTGGGTTAACCGTTTTAGAATAGCTTTCCGCACGGTTAAGCTCTTTTGCGTAACGCTTACAAAGCTCTTCGTAACGCAAATTTCTTTCCTTTTCCAGCCCAAATGCCTTAATGGTATCAAAGCCTGTAAAGTTCTCTTCCGAAAGGGCGTAAAGCTCGCCGTAGGTCTTGCGGGATTGATTATACAGCTTTTCGCTTCTAGAGGATAAAAATGATGCAAGCGCAACGGATAGCGGTACTACGCAAATTATAACCGCTGCAAGCACGGGGTTTATAAAGAATATGATTATAGAAATACCAACCAACTTTACAAGCCCGTCTATCAAGGTGTAAACGATATCGTAAATGGGGGTAGACATATTAGAAACGTCCCCTATCATTCGCGAAAGAATTTCCCCGGTTGGCGTGTTATCTGCAAACCGCACCGGAAGCCTTGTGATTTTTGCGCTTATTCTTACCCTTAACCCGTAAGTAAAATAACGGGATACGGCGTTACTGTTTAATATCATTGATATTATGCTAAGCACCGCGGCAAGCATATACACACCGCCAAGTAGCCAAGCGTTTTTAGAAAATTCTTGGTTGTTTATGGGCGTGCCTTCTGCCCATAATGCGTAAAGCGCGTCAGTAAGCTTACCAAGTAAGGTGGGGGTTGCAAGCGATATTGCCACGCCCGCTATTGATATTAGCGCAACGGCAAGAATAATGAAGCGAATTTGCTTCATATCCCTAACAACTCTTAACATTACCTTAAAAGCAGAGGGTTGAGTTTTCTTCTTACTCATAATTCACCCCCTAACTGCGAGCGGTAAAGCTCTTGATATATAGCGCAACCGTTAAGAAGCTGTAAGTGACTGCCAACGGCAACTATTTCCCCTTTTTCTAGCACCGCAATTTTATCGCATTTCATTGCAGTTGCTATTCTTTGGGTTATAACTATTTGAGTTTTGTTTTGTAAGTAACGGTTAAGCTCGCCTCTAAGGGCTCTTTCCGTTAAAAAGTCTAAGGCAGAAAAGCTATCGTCAAAAATATAAACTGAGGCAGGCTTTAAAATTGTTCTTGCAATATTTATTCTTTGCTTTTGCCCACCTGAAATATTTGCGCCGTACTGCTTTAATTCAAAGCCCAAGCCGCCCTTTTCTTGTAAAAAGCCGTTTAGCTGTGAAATAGCAAGCGCTCTTTCTACCTCTTCACGGGTGTAATTGCTTGAAAAGCAGGTTACGTTTTCTTCCAGCGTGCCTTCAAATATCATAGCCTTTTGAAGAGCAACGGAAATACTTGCTCTAATATCCTTGATGTTTTGTGGCTCGTAAGGCGCACCGCCAAGCAAAATTTCACCGCTCTCTATTGGGTAAAAACCTAGCAATAGCTTCACTAACGTGCTTTTACCGCTACCCGTTCCGCCAATAAGAGCAAAGCTTTCGCCCTCTTTTATTTCTAGGCTGATATTCCTTAAAGCGGGCGTTTGCGCTTCCGGATAAGTAAAGCTAAGATCGTTTACTTTTATGCTTCCGCTTAAAATATTCCCCTGTTGCTCGCCGTATGAAGTACCCGTTTTTTGAATAACTTCTTTAATTCTTTTTAAGCTTACGCCCACTTGGGGAAGCCAAGTTATCGTCCAGCTAAGCGTTAAAAGGCCGTTTAAAATTAGTCCTATGTATTGCACGCCGGAAATAACGTCCCCTGCGGTTAGCGCGCTTTGATAGCTTATTCTATTGGCGCTTACCGCTATGATTACTACCGTTGCTACGTTTAATAATATGGTTGCAACGGGGTCTATAAATCCGCTTAAAACGTTTGCGCGTATGTAAGAAAGCACCATCCTTTTGGTTGCGCTTTCTATTTTGCCGTGCTTTTGCTCTTCCTTATCAAAAGCCCTTAACACTCTTATACCGGAAAGCCTTTCACGCACGTGGCGGTTTTGCTCGTCTGTTAGCTTATTGCCTAAATCCCAAAGATAATCTAATCTTTTTGCTATTGCGCAGGCGAATATTAACACCAAGGGGGAAGCGCAAAGCATAACCGTTCCCATAAGCCAATCCTTACTCATAACGAGTATTACCCCGCCGATAAAGGTTATTGGCACGTTTACCATAGCATATACGCCGGATGATGCTAAATATGAAAGATTTGCAACGTCGTCGTTAGCCCTGGTAAGTAAGCTTGAAGTTCCTATTGAAGAAAATTCTTCAAAGGTATACGAATTGATTTTTTTGAATATTTTTACCCTAAAATCCTTTTCTGCCTCCGCCGCAACGTAAGCGTTGATTTTTACGGTAAATAAAGATATTAGTAGCGCCGATAAAGCAAGGACGCTCATTATGATTCCGCTTTGAATAATTACTTCTTGATTTTGCGCCTTAATTCCCTTTGTTACTATCACACCCATTTCGTATGGCATAAGTAAGGAACAAATAGCGGCTAAGGCGTATAAAAAAGCAACCACTATAAGTAGCGGAATATGCTTTTTATATAGCGATAACAATGCTCGCATAATGATTTTTTCTCCTTTTTCACTGCAAAAAAGCTGGCCTATAGCTCGATTATTAAGACTTTTGTGTGTTTTAAGCCAGCTTATACCGCTTTAACAAAAACGGTGTTAAAAGAAGATTTTTACCAAAAATTCACTTTCCCTTTTTCGCCTATTAATGCTTGCCGGAATACGTATATTCTATTTTACAAACGGCGTTTAGGTTGGGATTTTTTTGCTTTAAACCATCCGTAATTAATTGCTTAATGGTATCCTTTGGAATTTTACAATCGTGCGGAATGGTTAAATCAAATATTAAATTTATATGAGTATATCCCTCCGTCATTCTAAAATCGTGAATAGAAAAGCTTTGGTCTATACCCTTAATTATATCGTGAGTAAGCAGTAAAAATTCATTTCTTTTGGGGTTGTTCAAATCAATAGGGTCCATATGTATAACAGCAATACAACCGAACTGCTCTTCTAAAACTCTTTCTGCATTATCTATATTATCGTGCGCTTCGTTTACGTTGGCGTGCGCGTCTACCTCTGCGTGCAGTGAAATAATCTGCCTGCCGGGGCCGTAGTTATGCACCATAAGATCGTGAATACCAATAATCCCCTCTAATGAAAGGGCGGTTTTTTCTATCTTTTCAACGTATTCAGCTTCCGGCGCAACACCTAAAAGTAGGCCTATAGTTTCCTTAGCGCTGGTATAGCCCGAATATAAAATAAATAATGCAATTAGTATTCCTGCAATACCGTCCGCATTAAAGCCCGTTATCTTATATAGCACGAAGCAAAGGGCTACGACGAAGGTTGCAATGCAGTCGTTAAGACTATCCTTTGCGGTTGCCTTAACGCTTACTGAATTTATTTTTTTAGCAATGTTACGGTTATAAATATACATATAAAGCTTAACCAAAACGGATACGCAAAGTATAACTAATACCACGGTAAAACGCTCTATATCCATACCCGTTGGGTTTATTAGTTTTTCCACAGAACTTTTCATCAGTTCAAAACCAACCAAGAATATTATCATGGAAACTATAAAGCCAGAAACGTATTCCATTCTACCGTGCCCAAAGGGGTGGTCGCGGTCGGTGGGCTTAGAAGATAGCTTGAAGCCTATAAAGGTAACTATAGAAGAGCCTGCATCCGTTAGGTTGTTAAAGGCGTCTGCCGTGATAGATATTGCGCCCGATAAAATACCCGCAATAAACTTACCCGCAAACAGTAAAAGGTTAAGCACTACCCCAACTATTCCGGATAGCTTGCCGTAACCTTCCCTTACCTTTACGTCTTGGTAATCTTGATAATTCTTTATAAATATTTTAGATAAAAGCTTAATCATTTTTTATAATTTTCTCCTTAAATTAAATAAAAAGTGGGCGTATAAGTCGATTATTAAGCGTTTCGCCCCAAAGCTATTATCTTTTTTATAACGTAGTAATGTTCACTGCACTTCTCCTTTTTATATATTTTATAGTTTTTTGTTTTTCCTCATTTGCGCAGAATATCATAAACTATAAACAACATGATAAAATTAAGCCGATGACTATGCCACTAGATGCGAATACGGCTTACGCAAAAACTTTTTCGTGTCATTCTGGAGCGTTAGCGATAGAATCTCTTGCGCTAAAGTAACGGCTTTACTTTTTGAGACTCTATCACTTCGCTTTGCTCGTTCCAGAGTGACAGTTTCTTTATTAGTCAAGTTGAGCGATAGTATAAACGCCTACTTTAGTCATTCTGGAGCGTTAGCGATAGAATCTCTACCCTCCACAGTTAAAGCAACCCTTTAAGACTCTATCATTTCCGCAAGCGAAAATTCCAGAGTGGCAAATGCGAAGTGAGCGATGAGTAAAAAGAATTTGAGAATAAGCGTAGCGATAAAGCGTTTAGATGCGAGTAAGAGAAAAAAACTGCGGATTTAGCAAGGGATTGTCCTTGCCGTACATGACCGAGGCTAAAACGTAAAGTTTTTGCACTATTACGATGTAAATAGGCGCTTTTATTCCAAATACTTTTTAGGAAGAGCCACCCATATAGGGCTTATTTTTTGGGGTTGTAAGTTTTTGCAAGCCCCCCCTTACTCGTTTCGCGGTAAGAATGGTGCATATCCTTGCCTGTTTCATACATAGTATGAACGATGGTATCGAATGAGATTTTTCTTGAATGAGTTAGAAATTTTGCCAAGCTTAAAGCGTTAATAGCACGCATAGCAGCAACGGCGTTTCTTTCTATACAAGGTATTTGAACTAAGCCGTTAATGGGATCGCAGGTAAGACCAAGATAGTGCTCCATAGCAACCTCTGCAGCGTATTCTATTTGTTCTATATCCATATTGAATAATTCTGCTAAAGCGGCGCTAGCCATAGAACACGCGCTACCAATTTCTGCCTGACA
>JAZSMG010000138.1:0-5187 GCA_045535775.1 Christensenellaceae bacterium
TCACCACCACGATGGCGAAGAATGCGGTTGCGGTCATCACCACGGCGACGGTCACTGCCACGGCGAAGGTAAGAAGGGTAACTGTAAAAAACATCATAACTAACGGTTTTACCTATTGCAAAAAGCAATAGCTATTACCAACTTAAATAATAAGCGCGCTTAACAAAAAAATGTTAGGCGGGCTTTTTGCTGTTTTTATGGTGTTGATTATTATTCATTTTTTATGAATAATTATTCTTTCACGCGTACGCGTATACATAATTATATAGTTTGCATACGAATACAAAAAACGCAAAAAAATATTTAAAAAAAATTAAAAAATCCCCGATAAAAGCGTTGACAAAGAAAAATATTAGTGCTAAACTTAGTGCATAAATATTATTTGACGGAGAAAGTTTATGACTTTTGTTAACGTTTACTATTATTCTTATTATTATATCGGTGGTATAAAGATGCAGTAATTGTTCACAGCGTCAAATTTTCCTATGGAATTTTTTATTTACCGACCTGTTAGCAATACTGCTACAGGTCTTTTTTATTTTTAAAATTAAAGGTAAAAAAGGCCAAAACTTAGGCGAAAATTACCTTAATATATTAAAAGGAGCAAAACCTATGAAAAAACTTATTTCCATCATTTTAGCAAGCTTAACAGCTTTAACTCTTACCGTTTCTGCTACTGCATGTAACGATGATAACCCCAATGAAATAAACATTGGCATTTTACAGGTAGCAACTCACTCTGCATTAGATAGCGCGCGCCTTGGCTTTAAGGAAGTTGTTGATGCGTGGGCAAAGGAAAACGGCAAAACTATCGTTTACGATGAGCAAAACGCAAACGGTGATCCCACTGCGGAAGTTACTATTGCAGAAGGTTTAGCTGCAAAAAATCCCGATCTAATGCTTGGTATTGCAACCTCATCTGCAAGAGCATTAGCAAACAGCACCGGTAAAATCCCCGTGTTATTTACCGCAGTTACCGCACCTAAGGAAGAAAATCTTTTAAGCGATAACGTAACCGGTACCAGCGACCTTAACCCCGTTGCTGAACAAATTGCTTTAATTAAAGAAATTAATCCCTCTGCTTCAAAGATAGGTTTCTTATATAACGCATCAGAAAACAACTCTAAAATTCAATGCGAATTAGCAAAGGATAAATGCGAAGAATTGGGTATTACCTTAGTTGAATATACTGCAAGCTTATCAAGCGAAATTTCAACCGTTGTTGAAGCTATTCCCGCTGACGTAGATGCAGTTTACATTCCCACCGATAACCTAATGGCAGAAAACATTAAGCTTATCTGCGGTATCCTTCACGCAAAGCAAATCCCCGTTATTAGCGGTGAATCAGGTATGTGTGAGGATGAAGAAGCAGTTGCTACTTTAGGTATTGACTACTTTGAGCTTGGCAAGCAAACGGGCGAAATGGCAGTTGCTATTTTAAGCGGTGCAAAGGCTGTTAAGGATATTCAATTTGAATATTACAACAAGCCCTCAACCTTCTTTATTAACGAAAAGAACGCATTAGCAGCAGGCTTATCACAATCACTAATCGATCAAATAAAGGCTAATCATCAGTAATAAGCGATAAAAACTCCCTTACAAGGGATGATTAAAAAATGATGAATTTATAATTCAATCAAAAGCAAAAATAAATTAAAGGTAAAGATATTTAAAATGTTTTTTGAAAGCTTATTGAATGCAATTCCCGGTGGTATAGCCCTTGGTCTTATTTGGGCTATACTTGCACTGGGCGTGTACATAACTTACAGATTACTTGACTTTGCAGACCTAACCGTAGACGGCTCTTTAGCAACAGGCGGTTGCGTGGCAATCGTTTTAACGGTGGAAGGGATAAATCCCATTTTAGCAATGATAGTAGCCTTTTTTGCAGGGGCGCTAGCAGGTGTTGTAACCGCTCTTTTAAACACAAAGTTAAAAATACCCGCAATACTTTCGGGTATTTTAACCATGTCTGCGCTATATTCCGTTAATAAAAGAATTCTTGGCGGTAGAGCAAACGTTTCATCCGCCGCAGCTCAAACCCTAGTTGGTAGGGTTGCCAAGCTTTTAAATATGGATTACAGAGGTTTAGATAAAAACCTAATTTCCATAATGATTTGCATAGTGATTCTTGCAATTATAATCGGCTTTTTATATTGGTTCTTTGGAACGGAAAAGGGTAGTGCGATTAGAGCAACCGGTAACAATAAGGTAATGGCAACGGCACAAGGTATAAATACCGATAGATGTAAAATCGTAGCTTTGGCATTATCTAACGGATTAGCCGCATTATCCGGTGCAATGATTTCACAGCACAATTTCTCTGCAGACGTAAATATGGCAAGCGGAACTATAGTAATAGGTCTTGCTTCAATAGTTATTGGCGAACTCATTTTTGGCGAAAAGCTTTCCTTCTGGGTAAAACTGGTTGGTGTTGTTGTGGGAAGCTTAATTTACAGACTAATCTTCGTTGTAGCCGTTCAAATCGGTTTAAAAACGGATGACTTAAAGCTTATCGCTTCCATAATAATAGTAATAGCACTTTGCTTACCCACTATTAAGAATAAGATTTTAGCACTAAAATCAAAGGGAGGGGAAGAAAATGCTAGAGCTTAGTAATTTACACGTTGTATTCAATAAAGGTACTGTAAACGAAAAACACGCGTTAAAAGGCGTAAATTTAACCATAAACGAAGGGGATTTTGTAACGGTAATAGGCGGTAACGGCGCAGGTAAATCTACCATGCTTAACTCTATTGCCGGCGCCTTTTCGATAGAAAGCGGAAGCATTAAACTAGATGGGGTGGAAATAAGTAAATTACCCGACTATAAACGCGCAAAATTTATAAGCAGAGTATTCCAAGATCCTCTAATCGGTACTGCAGGCAATATGAGTATAGAAGAAAACCTTGCTCTTGCCGCAAGAAGAGGTAAAAGAAGAACTCTTAAATGGTACACCAATAATGAGGAAAGGGAATACTTTAAATCACTTCTGGCAGAATTTGATTTGGGCTTAGAAGATCGAATGATGCAAAAGGTAGGCACTCTATCAGGCGGTCAGCGTCAGGCAATAACCTTACTTATGGCTTCATTAGCTTCCCCCAAACTACTTCTTTTAGATGAGCACACCGCCGCATTAGATCCTAAAACGGCGCTAAAGGTTTTAAACGTAACCAAAAAAATTGCCAGTCAAAACAACCTAACCGTTCTTATGATAACGCATAATATGAGTGATGCGATTGCATACGGAAATAAGCTTATTATGATGAATGATGGTAAGATAGTATTCACCTGTGAAGATGAAGAAAAACAAGAACTAACCATTCCTTTCTTAATGGAAAAATTTGAAAGAACTGTTGGTGAAAAGCTTGGTGGCGATAAAATGCTACTTGGATAACCTCATTAGTACTTAAAATTACGGTAATATAAAAATAACTTTATAATTTTATATTTTATTTTTTAAAAAGAGGTTATATTTGGTGCATTTTTTTTAAAAAAGTGTTATAATATCATTTGGTTGCTAAATAGAAGAAAAAATAAGCAAAAAAAGCATATAAAAATCTCTTAAGGCAACAAATTAACAAATAAATAAAAGGATAAGGTATAATTCAGTCATGATATTTGGTGAAAGACTTAAAGAATTACGCACAGAAAGAAAAATTAGCCAGATGGAACTTGCCAAGGCAACCGGCATCAGCCAATCGGCTATAGCAAAATGGGAGCTTGGAAAAACTGAACCTGTCGCTTCAGCATTAATTAAAATTTCAAACTTCTTTGGCGAATCAGTTGATTATCTTTTAGGCGTAGAACGTAACGCATAAAAGGAACTAGTTTTTATCACAGAAAAAATACTGTCGTTTTAGAAAAACGATAATTTTTGGCAACTAAATTTTTAAATATCACTAAAATTTACTTGCTAATCTATTAGCTTTATGCTAAAATATAACGGATGACTTCGGGTGGTCCTCTTGCGATTGTGGCAACGAACACCTAGTAATATAGGAGGTATAAGTCGTATGGCAACAATCATTGAACAGATTAATCAGGAAAATCTGAAAGCCGAAACTCCTTCCTTCAACGTTGGTGATACCGTTAAAGTATCTTTCAAGGTTATAGAAGGAACAAGAGAAAGAATTCAGATATTTGAAGGAACCGTAATCGCTAAGAGACACGGTGGTATCAGCGAAACCTTTACCGTAAGAAGACTTTCATTCGGTATCGGTGTAGAAAGAACCTTCCCCCTTCATTCACCCAAGATTACCAAGGTTGACGTTGTTAGAAGAGGTAAAGTTAGACGTGCAAAACTCTACTACCTTAGAGGTCGTACCGGTAAGGCTGCAAAAGTTAAAGAAGTTCTTTAATATGCAAGGTAAAGCTACGCAATTTTGCGTAGCTTTTGTTTTTTATAAGGCGACGTCACATTAATGGTTGATTTTTTAAGAGATTAGGTTTCTTTTATCAACCGCTTGTTGTAACAAAGCCTTCTATAAATGATTTTTAAAAAGTAAGATATATAAACATAATTTTTCTTGACAAAAATATATATTTTATGATATCATTTTGATATCAATTACAGTTCGTAAGGAGATAAAATGTTAGAAATTAAAAACTTAACCAAAATTTATAAGGGCGGTAAGCGTGCGGTTGATAATTTATCATTAACGGTAGAAAAGGGCGATATTTTTGCCTTTATCGGCCACAACGGTGCAGGTAAATCAACCACTATTAAGGCATGCGTTGGTATAATGGACTTTAATAGCGGTGATATTTTTATTGACGGGCATTCCGTTAAGGAAGATCCTTTATACTGTAAATCTCAAATAGCATATATTCCGGATAACCCAGACGTGTACGAATATATGACCGGTATTCAGTATTTAAACTTTTTAGGGGACGTTTTTAAGGTAGAAATTAACCAAAGAATTGCTTTGATTGATAAATATTCCAAACTTTTTGAAATTGATAAAAACCTTGGCGACCCAATAGCTTCATACTCACACGGTATGCGCCAAAAGCTAGTTATAATCGGCGCGCTTATTCACAAGCCCAAGCTTATGATTATGGATGAGCCCTTCGTTGGGCTAGATCCCAAGGCAAGCTTTATAGTTAAAAACGTAATGCGTGAAATGTGCGAGCAGGGTATGGCGATTTTCTTTTCTACCCACGTTTTAGAGGTTGCAGAAAAGC
>JAZSMG010000146.1:0-16772 GCA_045535775.1 Christensenellaceae bacterium
GTGTTTTCTTATCGCGCTAATGCTTGATACTACGTTTGCTACTGCTCTAATTACTTGGTCTACGTCAAAGTCTAGTATTGCGCTGAAGATATTCTTTGCAATAGTGTCGCCGTATAAGCCCTTTGCTTCTGCGAAGAATACCTTTAGAGTTTCGCTATCATAGAAGAATGCATCTGCTAATAGGTTTGCATCATCAATTAGAGTGCTTACAGGTACTAAGCCGTTTAATCTGTGTACCCATAAAGTACCTTCTAGCATATCGATTAAGGTCTTTGCCACTGCGTTGATCTTATCTTCGTGCTTTCTAATTGCACTAATGCTAATTAATACCTTAGCGGTTGATGCAATAACTGCATCCATATTGAAGTTGGGAACTGCACGGAAGATGTTCTTTGCAATTTCATCACCGTATAAGCCCTTAACTTCTTCAAAGAATACGTTTAGAGTTTCACTATCATAGAAGAATACGTCTGATAATAGGTTTGCATCATCAATTAGGGTGCTTACAGGTACTAAGCCGTTTAATCTGTGTACCCATAAAGTACCTTCTAGCATATCGATTAAGGTCTTTGCGATTGCATTGATCTTATCTTCATGTTTCTTTAATTCTTCAATGCTTAATAATACTCTTGCGGTAGCCGCAATAACTGCATCCATATTAAAGTTAGGAATTGCAGTGAAGATATCCCTAGTTAAGGTTTCACCGTATAAGCCGGCAAGTTCATCTAACGCAGTGTTAAGAACTACGTTTTGAACGTAAATGTTAATGATATCTTTTGTTATTAAAATTAAGGTTGCAACTCTTAGGTTACCATTTAATTGAGGATCGCCAAGAGTTCCGTGAAGGATATCCTTAAGAAGTGCTTCGATTTCTGCTATTAATTCTCTTTCAGAAGGATCGGTTGCTAAGATAACGTTAGTAAGCGCACCGATAACTAAATCGATATCAAATTCAGGAATAGCCTTGAAAATATCCTTAGTTAAAGTATCGCCGTATAGCTTGGTTATTTCTTCAATAGCCACTGCAATAACGTGGTCAAGCTTTTCGGATACTCTATCCTTAATAATATAATTTATAATGTCATAGGTTTCTGCTATTAAGGTAGCAACCAATTGGTGCCCGTCTAAGCGAGCATTAAAGATAGTACCTGCGTGCATTACGATAAGCACGTCTGCAATTTCTTGAATTAAGGTTTCTTGATCCTTAAATGCAATAGATAATACGTTTGCTAGGCTTCTAATAAGGGCATCAATTTCAATGCTTTCGGTGCCTTCAACAATATCTACAACTAAAACGTCTTCATAAAGAGTGCTTAGCTCATTAAATATTGCATCAACAACCGCGTTAGGCTCTACGTATTCATCAACAATAGCCTTAATATCTGCAAGAAGCTCGGGAATTGTGCAATCTGCAAAGTATTCGGGCGCGTTTAAAGTACCTCCAAAGACATCCTTAAGAAGTTCAACAATTTTGCCCATCATTTCTTCATAATCTTCGCCAATAATTGCTAAAATAACGTCTGCTGATTCATCAATAACGTTAGCAATTAGCTCTTCGCCGTGGTAACCTATTACTTCAATAATACCACCGAAGACCATGTTGATTAATTCTACTGTTTCAGTTATTACGTTTTGATATTTTTCATCGGTAATGAATGCCTTAGCAACGTCTGCGAAGTAATTAACAACGCTATCAAAATCAAGCTTTAAGGTTGCTTCAACAATTTCATCAACAACGTGAGTTTGACCGTATAATTCAACTAAACCGTCGATTATAACGTCTATTCTTTCATCACCAACGTAGGTGGTTAAAGCTGCATCTATAATACCAAGAATGTTTTCAACAGTTAGTAAATCATAGTATGCGCCTCTAAAGTCAAAGTCATCATCTACGATTTCAACAACCTTGGTTACAAATATTGCAGTTGCTAAGGGATTTTCCTTATCTTCAAATAGGTATGTGGTAAGTCTGTCGATTATAGTGTATCCTAAGGGTTCTGCAATATAATCGCCAAGCACAGCCTCATCACCAACAAAGGCTTCAACTATATCAACAAGTAAATCGTTTGCAACAAAGTATAATACAATTCCGGCTACCGCCGCAGCCCCAATGATATAAGGCTTGTATTCATCGGGAATAGCATCCCAAATAACCTCACCGTCAACGGTTAGATCACCTAAAGTTCCTTCTAATGCTTCGTGTGCAACGTCATAGATTTCATCTAGGATTTCGCTATCATCAAAGATTAAATCGGTTATAGATTCTAAAACGTCTAATACTTCATCAACGTCAAGCTCTAAAATATCTTCATCGATGTTTCCAATAGTTACTTCATCTAATAAATCCGCAACCTCTTCAAGAACGTCAATAACGTCTTGGTCCACAACGTCAAGTTCTTTGATTATGATGATGATTTGAGTTAAAATTTCACCGATAGTTGCATCCTCGTAAACCAATTCGGGATCGCCGATAGTTCCATCTACGATAAGTTCAACTATTTCCTTAACTGCATCAAGAATTTCTTCGTATTCATCATCGGTTACAACGTTGATAATATCGGTTACAGCATCAACAACGTCGGTAATATCTAAATCTTTAATACCCTGTTCAATATCACCAAGCTCAACCTCATCAAGAAGATCAGCAAGTATTTCTAAGATTTCAACAGTCTTACCGCTTTCATCAACGTCAAGCTCGTCAATAATTCCTGCAACGCTATCTAGAATTTCACCAATAGTTACGTTATCCGTGTTAAATTCGGGATCACCGATAGTTCCGTCTACGAATATCTTAATAAGTTCTGAAATTTCTTCAATTAAGCCGGCATATTCATCATCGGTAAGAATATCAATTACTTCATCAACTGCATCAATTACGTCATGAATTTTAATTTCATTGATATCTTGTTGTAATTCACCAAGCTCAACGTCTTCAAGAAGATCGGCGAAAACGTAAATAATTTCAACAATCTTACCGCTTTCATCAACGTCAAGCTCGTCAATAATTCCTGCAACGCTATCTAAAATTTCACCAATAGTTACATTATCCGTGTTAAATTCAGGATCACCGATAGTTCCGTCTACGAATATCTTAATAAGGTCTTCTATTTCTTCAACTAAGCCGGTATATTCATCGTCGGTAACAACGTCAACAATATCACCGATGGCGTCAATAACAGCGTGAATTCTGATGTCTTCAATATCTTCTTCAAGACTGCCTAGTCTTACGTCGTCTAATAAATCTGCAACTATTTCTGCAATTTCAGTAACAGTTCCATCTTCATCAAGTTCAAGAACGTTTACGATATCTAATATTTCGTCTATGATTTCACCAAGAGTGGTATCTTCATAAACGTATTCGGGGTTACCGATAGGTCCTTCAACAATAAGATCAACTAAATCTGCAATTTCTTCAAGAAGGTCTGCAAAGTCATCGTTAGTTACAAGGTTAATAACTCCAACAATTGCATCAACCACAGCTGAAATCTCTAGTTCTTCAAGAGCCCCTTCAGCAAGATCTCTAATGGTCATGTCACCCAATAGATCTTCGTATATCTCTCTAAGACCGTCTGCGATTTCCTTATATTCAGGATCTATGATCTCCATAGTGTCGTAAATCGCATCAGCTAAATCTACGATCTTTATTTCACCAAGATCTTCAGCGAAATAACCTAATCTTACGTCATCGAATAATTCTTCCCATCTTTCTATGATGGTAATAACGTCTTCATCAGCACCAAGTTCTTCTGCTATGTTACCAATGCTA
Source organism: Christensenellaceae bacterium (assembly GCA_045535775.1). Taxonomy (GTDB): domain Bacteria; phylum Bacillota; class Clostridia; order Christensenellales; family Borkfalkiaceae; genus HGM11416. The sequence continues at coordinate 3,767 of JAZSMG010000146.1, forward strand.
TCTAAAATTTCGCCAACGGTTACGTCTTCAAAATAAATTATAGGATCACCAACCGTTCCACCAACAAAGGTCTGAATAAGGTCTGAAACTTCTTCAAGTAAACCTTCATATTCATTATCGGTTACAACGTTAACGATTTCAACGATAGTTTCAATAACCTTTTCTACGGTTGAATCAAGAGTGTGATCAATAGCGTCTGCAAGTTTAACGCTTTCACCGTTTTCATCCGTGTAGAAGTTATTAATTATTTCAAATATCTTATCTAGGTCATCACTTTGTACGCCTAATTCCTTCAAGATATCTTGAACAGCGGAAATAACTTCAGAAACGGTTGCTAAATCGTTAAAGATGGGGTGAGCAACTGTTCCATCTACTACAAGCTGTAAGAGATCAACTATTACGCGAACAGCGGGCTCCGGAATGATTTCATGAATGCTTTCTAGTATTTCATCAAGCTCTAATGCGTAAGTCTTTTCTACAACGTCTACTAAAGCAGTATCACCGTAAAGGTAAATAAGTTCCTTTATCACTCTATGAACGTAAACGTTTTCTACGCCTAACGCAGTTAAAATGCTTTGAACGTCAGTTAGAAGTTCATCTACTTCTGCTAAATCGTTAAAGATAAGACTACCAAGAGTACCGTCCAATAACTCTTGAAGAAGGTCAACGATACCTTCAAGAAGGTCTTTATTTTCTTCAATTAGGTTAATCTCTACAAGAATATTTTCTAAAGAGGTTAATACGTCGTCTACAACAAATTCAGAAACGCCACTTACAATTTCTGCTAAAGTTGCATTTTGTGCTTCGTAATGAGAAGCAAGCTCATCTAATAAAGTGCTTAAAACGTCTACTAAATCCTCGTTAACACCGTCTAATTTAGTTGAAAGGTATTCAGTTTCAATAATTTCCTTTAAGTCGTTTAATAAAACACTTACGGCAACGTCTTCATCAATATCAAAGTCAACCATCTTACCGGTGAATAAATCGCTAAGAAGGTCTTCTATTTCTTCGATAAGCTGAATCTTTTGAGCGGGCTCGTCTTCGTATTCGTACCAAGCCTTGGCAACAACTGCTAAGCTTGCGATTACGTTATCCATTTCAAATTGTTTTATGTAGGCGAGCGCATCCTTAAGAAGAGTTTCCTCACCGTATAACTTTCTTAATTCCGATAAGAAGGTTTGGATGAGTTTATCTTGTTGAGGAGTAAGATTCTTTGCTACAAGCTCCATACTGAATAGAGTTTGAACAACGTCTATAAGCACTGCAACTCTAAGATCAAGGTTAACTCCGATGTTATTTAGAGTTCCGTAAAGTAATTCCTTAAGAGCAACCTCTAAAGTTGCTAATAATTCCACTATATCTTCATTACCTGCAACCAAGCCGTTATCTTCCATAACGTAGAAGATAAGATCAAAGATAGAATCTAACGTTTCATCAACGTCAAATCCACCGATAGCACTAAAGATATTCTTTGCTATTTCATCTTCCTTATAAAGCTCTTTAGCTTCGCCTAAAAGCTCTCTCATAAACGCGGTATCAAAATACTCAAACGCAGAAGCAGATTCGGCAAGCTTGCCAATAAATTTATCAATTCTGCTAGCAACCGCAGGGTTAGCTAAAATATCATCCGCATCGTCAATTAAGGTGTGTACTAAAACTCTTCCGTCTAAACGAACGCCAAGAGCATAGCCTTCCTCTTCATTGCCAACTAAAACGGTACCTGCAAGCATATCGCAAGCAAGCTTTTCAACTGAAGCAAAGAATGCTAGAAGATTCTTAGAATCTCTGTTGCCTTCCATTTCCGCAACGGCAAACTCAAGAGTGTTAAAGAATGCGGCAATAACTGCTTCAACGTAAGTTTCAGTAAGCTTATTAAATATATCCTTAGCGATAGTTTCTTCGCCGTAAATAAGTTTAATTTCATCAAGCGCCTTTGCAACAACGTCACGGTTTAGTAGGTCACCGGAAGCAACGTCCCAATCAAGTACGGTAGCAAATATCGCTTCAAATACAGGGTCTATCTTTGCAATAGCAGGATCTAACTTATCCCAAATTAGGTCGTTATCAATTATAGCCTTAAGGTCATCTATTAAGGTAACGACTAAAACTCTTCCATCTAAAGTGGGTTGTTCCTTTAAAGCACCGCGAAGCATATCGCAGATAAGCTTTTCTATATCAGTAATTAGTTTTTCTATTTCGGTTGTAGAAGCACCGGTAACCCTTAAAGCAAAAATAGCAAGGTCAGTTAAGATGTTTACGTAAACTTCAATATCTTTACCTAAAATCTTTTCACCACCGTTTAATAGGTCTTTAACGATTAGAAGAACCGAGGTGTTTAAAAGCTCTGTGGTACCGCTTTCACTATCACCGTCCCAAACGTAAGAGCCTTCGCTATCCTTTTCGAATTCGTGATATTCTAAACCAAGTAAAATAAGTAGTAAATCAGCTACGTCACCAACCTTAATAGCAAGTATTTCAGGATAGGTATCAACGGGTGATTTTTCATCTAAAACAGTTTCTAAAATATCTGCAACCTTAAGATTTAATAGATCGCTCCAAGCTTGAGTAAGAGGTCTTTCACTTAAGTCCTTCTTGTAATATTGGTTGTTAACCTCATCATATTCAAATCCAAGAATTAAACAGAAAATGTTACCAACGGTTAAGTTGGGGAATAAATCTCTGAATAGTTTTTCGGGTGAAGTTTCACCGTCTAGAAGTGCTACAATTACGTCAAATATATTATTAAACGATACGTCGATGGGAAGTTCAGAGCCTAAAATATCATTAACTGAAACGTTACCGATGGCATTTCTTAACGCTTCAATGATTTCATCAAGTGTTTCAACAGAATATTCATCAAGAATTAAATCTGCAACACATAAATCGAACAAGCCGTCCACTAAGGGGTTGTTCGTATCTTCAAGACCTAATAATTCGCCTAAAGTAGTTTCACCAAGTGCCTTCTTTAAGCTTGATTTTAAAGCAGAAAGGAAAAGCTCTACGTTGAACTCTTCACCTTGACCGGCAAGAAGCTCACCAACGTTAAGTTCACCTAAAACTTCCAAGATCTTATTATCTTCCGTAGATAAACCTATTGCTTCAAATACGTAAGCAAGGTCTACGTCACCGAATAAAGACTGAACCTTAAGAAGAATAGAATCGTCGCTTAGTATAGTACCAACGTCCATTCTTGCAATGATTTGAAGTAAATCATCAGCAGGAACGCCGTCCTTTTCCCAAACGCCGTCACCGTCTTCATCGGTTAAGCCTAAAAGGTAACCAACCTTAACGTTTGCAAGCACACCAAGAATAGCAAGCGTGTTAAATTCGTAACCGCCGGCTTCGTTGGGAACTATTAAATCCTCTAAGGTTGCACCGTTTAAGAATTTAAAGAATGAACCGTATTTTGAAGAAAGCGTATTAGCACTTCCGTCCACGGTATCCAATAAATCGTAAAGGATATTTTCTATAGGCATCTTAGCAATAGAAGAAAGTGATCCGCCCATAAGCTCCGCCATGATATCATCCATGGGGTTATTACTGCTCATAATAACAGAAACAACCTCTAATGAAACGTTACCTAGCAATCTGATTATGGGAAGAGATTTCGCCTTATCGCTATCGTTTAGCACGTATGTATATTGATGCAATACGGGATCGTACACAGAATCAAAGTATTCAGGTAAGAATGCACCTATCTTTAAGGGTTTAATTGCCCTTATAAAGCCCATTTCATCACTGTACTCATCTGCGGGGCTGATAAGCTCAAAAATACTGTAATCACCCAATCTTTCTTGCGCTTCTCTTGAAAGAATCATGTCTAATTCTTTGCCAAAAATGCTGGGCAAGAAATTGTAAAGAGCTCTTACTCTAATACTGCTTAGCAAAGAGTCTACGCCTTCAGCCGCGTTGAAAATTGAAATACCGAGTAAGGCTTCCCAGTTTTCACCTTCGGTATCAATGTTATCAACACCTAAACCTGCAAGCAGTTTTTCAAGGTCTAATCCGTATTCGCCCTGTAAGCGGTCTAACGTGTAAGAATTGGGATCTTCCAATGCTTTCATCAACAGCATTACCAGGTCTTCTACGGACTGGTCACGAAGGTCATTCAACCCGTCGTCAGGCTGAGTAACCACCGATAGGGGTTTGAGGTTTTTATACGCCCAAAAAGCACCGCCGACTATAGCGCCAGCGATTGCTGAAATGGTAAAAACCGCTCCGAGCACAAATGCCAGTGCTCTTCTTAAAAAGCTTCTCATCAACATATTGTCATCTCCTTAGTGTTTTTGGCTGTTTTACACCCCTTTTCCCAAAAAAGGGCATAATACGGCCTTTTCTAATGACTAGAATATATTATAACACTAACGGCTTAAAGTGTCAATAATAATTAGTTAAAAAATATAAATATTTTTAATTTTCGCGTAATTTTCACAGTAAAAACCGCACGCACTTAACTTAGTAAGGGTAAAAAGGTATAATGGAGTTAAAAAGTGTACTTTTTGTTTCACGATCACCAAAATAACACCCAAAAAACAAAAGATACTTCACGCAATAAAGGCACACTGAAGGGTATTTTTTAAAGCACGTAAAGCAAAAACACCTTGCCTGTATTAAAATCAAAAAACTATCGTACAAAACGTAATCAAGTATTGCTTACCTTTAAACTGCGTAAAAAAGGCAAAAGGCGGTCGTTTTTAAAATTTACGCGCAACCAACAGCTTAAATCCGCAATAATCGCACTATAGAGCCACTTATTAAAAATTTATTCCTGTTGCAAAGGTGTAAAATTGGCGAAATTTGACTTTTTTACTAAAAAGCGGTTGCTTTTTTTGTTTTTCTAGGTTATAATCTAAACTGTGTGGGAGGTTACCACCCACCTTTTGGGGAGAATTTATGATTGATTTTATTATCAACGGAAAGGCCGGATACGGAAGATCCTGGCAAAAGACTAAAAATAAAATATCCGGCATCTTGGAAGAAAGAGGCATAGACTATCGCTTTCATTTTACGGAATACGCTAAGCACGCAACAAAAATTGCAAAAGAGCTTTGTAAGCAGGGAGCAACCGATATAGTTGCCGTTGGCGGTGACGGAACCGTAAACGAGGTTCTTAACGGATTAGACGTTGAAAAGGTAAACTTCGGCATCATTCCCCACGGCAGTGGAAACGACTTCGTAGACAGCGTTTCAATCCCACATAAGGTAGATGAGGCGTTAAAGGTTATTTTAGACTCTTCTGCTAAACCCACCGACTTTTTGGTTTGTGACGGTATTAGAGGGCTTAATATCATAGGCACGGGAATAGACGTAGAAATTCTTCAGCGCTGCGAAAACAACAAGATCTTCAAGGGCAAGCTTAAATACTTTATCTCCCTAATCATTAGCCTTATCAAGTTTAGGTTTTACGATTTTAAGCTTAAAAAAGAAGACGGTTATCACGATAAAAGTGCCATGATTATTTGTTGCTGTAACGGAAGGAACTTTGGCGGTGGAATCCCCATCTGCCCCGTTGCCGTTGCAGACGATAACAAAATGGAGTTTATTTTGGTTAACAAAATGAATAAGGCTAAAATGGTTGGCTACTTAATTAAGCTTATGCAGGGCAAGCTTTTAGAGCAAACCTTCTGTGAGCACGTAAGCCAAGACGAGGTTGAGGCTATTTTCGACCACCCCATAACCATTGAAATAGACGGCGAGCTTTACAACGACTTAAAGTTTGACATACATATCGAGAAGGGTGCTTTAAAGCTTTACAGACCTTAAACTAAATAAAGCAAAAGGAAGGCAAACGGCTCTTCGCTTAGGGATTTTTTATCCATAACAAAAGTGTAGCACACTATACTTCACTAAAAGTGAAATGTAGTGTGCTTTTCTTGTCCACAAAAAATTGAAACATATTAGTGATATTTTTAGCCTTGTGGCTAAAAGTGATATGCAAAACAAGTTTTGCGTTATATTTTTCGAGAGAAAAATTCAAGGTTCTGCTTTAGCAGGTTCTTATAATTCTCTCGAAGAAGTTATATTAAATAAATCCTTAACTTGCCAAGGCAAATATAACTGCCGTAGGCAATATCACTTGTCGTTAGACGAATATCACAAATCCGCAAGGATTTATTTAGTTGTCGCTTTTTCCCTACGGGAAGAGCGACGAGGGCCTTCCTTTTTTTGCTTTTTGCTAAATTTTTAAAAAATCGCGCCTTTTCTGCAAATGCTTTATAAAAACAAATAAAAACTATGCCGTTTTTATACGTTTTCAACACAAAAACCCCTCTATAGGTCGATTAACGGCACTTTCGGGCATTTTTCATCTCCACCGTTTTAGGTTTATTTTACACCTGCAAACACCATTTTTATAAAATCTTTAGTAAAAACAAACTCTTTTTAAGTGTGATTTTTAAAAATTTAATACAAAACTTGATATTACGCAAAAAACCTCGCTAGTCATAAAGAATAGCGAGGTTTTGTTTATTGAGTTTTAGTTTTCTTTTGACTTTTTAGCGATTGCAAATAGTGCAAATACTAAACCTAAGCTACCTAATAAAGATCCGCTTAAGCTTGAGTTACAGCCTTGTGCTTTTTGTCTTTCCGAAGAGCTTTCAGAATCACTTCCTAAAGTGCTGTCAGATGGCTCAGTACTATCCGTAGCGCCTAATGCAGGAATAGTTTCGCTAACCTCATCACCGCAGTGACGGCAGGTTTTAACCTTTAAACCTTCTTCCGTTTCGGTTGCGGGCTCAACGACTACCCAATCACCGTAAGAGTGCTTACAGGGCTCGTTTTCACCGCCACCTTCATTACCGCCTTGGTTTCCACTGTTAGAAAACTCAAGAATCCAAGCATTTTTAAGCTGTGCGCCGTTATAGTTACTTACTACTGATAACAACTTAACGGTATCGCCTGCAACGGGGGTGTTTTCCATTTCACCAAAGCGCTTAACACCGTCTGCACTGAAAGAGCCGTATACTAAAATGGTGTTGCCTTGTTCGTCCTTTATAGTCATATTACCGTAATAAGTATCCTTTACTTCCACGATAACGCCTTCTACGTAGTATTTAACAGGGGTTACGGTGTTATGAGTTAACGCCGCGCCCATTTCTAATGCTTGACTAATAGTAATAGTTTCAATTTCTACAGGGGGATTATCTTCACCGCCACCTTGGTTTCCGCCTTCACCGGGTATTATTTCAAGAATCCAAGCGTTTTTAAGCTGTGCACCGTTGTAATTACCTACTACGCTTAATAATTTAACGGTATCGCCAACCTTGGGTTGAACGGATAAAGAATCAAATCTAGTTTCTCCGTCTCCACTGTAAGTGCCGTAAACTAAAATGCTTGCGCCACTTTCATCTTTAATATACATATTACCGTATTGAGTATTAGTAATTTCCGTAACAACACCGCTTACGTAATATTTAACGTCTGTAGTAGTATTGTGAGTCATTGAAGAACCCATTTCTACCGCTTGGCTAACTGTAATAGTTTCAATTTCAGCAGGGGGATTATCTTCACCGCCACCTTCATTACCGCCTTGGTTTCCGCCTTGACTAGGAGTTGAAGAGTGGAATGAAATGCTATCTATCATAACACGTAAACCGCCTGAAAGGGTTGCAAAGGTTACCTTTTTGTTGGAAGTTGTATCAACGGTGATAGCCGTATATTCACCTAAGTTAGAAGAAGTTGATATCGTATAAGTCGTGCCGTTAATGGAAACCTTAGATGTGTTTGCCTTGTACTGTGCAATATTTAATACTACGTATTCAACGTCACTGGGAACGGTAAATTCAAAGGCTGCAGCAACACTACCTGTGCCTAATTTTAAACAAGAATTACCCGTTTGGTCGAAAGCACCCGCGAAAACCTTGACTGCATTTTGAAGCTTTAAGCTGTAATTGCCAACGGTGTAAGTTTTGCTTGTTCCAACGTCATTACCGTCTACGTGAGCGGCAGAGCCCTTTTCACCGAAGTCGAATAAAGCAAGTATTGTTTCATCATCGTAATCAGGTGTTGTTCCGCCACCGCTAGAGCCCTTAACAACGTCCGTAATCCAAGCGTCTTTAAGTTGTGCGCCGTTATAGTTACCTACTACGGTGTAAAGAGTAACGGTATCGCCCTCTTGAGGCTTATCCGCCATTGAGCCGTAACCAACGCTTCCGTCCTCATTATAAGTACCGTAAACGTAAATGGTGTTGCCGTTATCATCTTTTATAGTCATATTACCGTAAGTTTCATTAACAATGCTAATAATCTTACCGGTAACGTTAAATTTCTTTTCAGTCGTAGTATCGTGAGCTAAAGTTTTACCGATTGCGTTTGCTTCTGCAATGGTTAAAGTATCTTTTGCCAAAAGCTCGTTAACGTCTACGGAAGGAGTATCGCTTCCGCCGGAATCAGGCAATTCGGGAAGTCCGTCACCGCCGGCTAAACCGTTTTTAGCTAAACCGGAGGGGGTTTGCATATCTTCAGGAACTGCTACGCCAAATAATAAGAAAGCGTATTCAGGATAGTCAACGAAAACGTTTCTTACACCGGTAATAGATTCAACTGCGTCGTTTCTACCAAGCTCCCAAGTATCAACGGGGTCATCAATCATCCATTGTAGCAAAATGGTTGAATTTTCTATTACACCGCCCGTTCCCCACATATAAGAAGCATTACCCCAGCGAACGTAACCGTAAAGAAGAGTTCTTGCGATATCACCGCGAACGTATTCTTCGGGAATGTAATAACCAGTGCTTATACCAAAAGCCTTATTTCCACGGCTACTGTTAGCGTTAGGAGTTTCAGGGCGAAGCATCATAATATCTGCAGAGTCTTCCGCCTTACTTTGGTTGATAGACTTACTTCTGGGCCAAACGTGTTCTCTGTTATAAGTAGTACCACCATCCCAAGTAGAGTTTACAAGCTTACCGGTATAAAAGGTAGAAAGCTTTGAAGAGTTATTGCTAACACCGTCCGTATAACCGTATAGGGGGCGAGTTGCGTCGTAAGTAATGATATAGCTGTGCTTGCTCTTCATCATTGACTGAAGAGCTTTGTATAAAGCACTTTGATGTGCATTTGACTGTGTAGTACCGCCGGCGCTTTCTGAAAGCACGCTATAGGTTATACCTGAAGTATAATATGAAGCAGCCTTCGTTGTTAAAAAGGTTGCATCTTCACCCCTTGCGCCCCAGTTGTGAAGATATTTGCCGCTATAAACGTAATCAACGTCACTTGCTTGAGTGTACCCCGTTGCAGGGGTGGTTACCGCCGCTGCGTTAACGTTATAAACGTTAAAGTTAAATACGGGGAATACGATTGAAAGGGTTATCGCAAGCGATAAAACTACTTTTGATAAAAACTTCATTACTATTTCTCCAATAATTTAGTTAACAAGTGACAATTAGCCGACACTTGCCAATTATATTTTATCATTAAATACCCATTATGTCAACTTCAAAACCGCCAATTTGCTTTTTTGCGTTTTTATTTCCATACTAGAAAATATACTCACGCGCGCACACGCACGCTACGCGTTTATAATAATGATAGAAAAAACTCACACTTTAAACATAAAAAACCACGGCTTTCGCCGTGGACTTTAACACTGTTTATTCTTTTTGTAAAAGCTTCTTGATTTCGCCTTTAACATATTCAAGATTGCTGTTTGTTAATATGGGGATTAAACTGTTAATCTCTTCTATATCTTTATCCCACCATTTTAACTGCAAAAGTAGGTCTATAAGCTCGTTATCAAACCTTTTGCGTATAACGCGTGCAGGGTTTCCCGCAACTATAGTATAAGGCTCAACGTCGCTTGCAACAACGCTATTCATACCAATTATTGCCCCGTCAGCTATATGCACGCCGGGAAGAATTGTTGCGTTTTGACCAATCCACACGTCATTACCAACAACGGTATCACCCTTAAGTGGCATTTCTTCTAAAGGTGGAACGGGTTGATCCCAACCTTCCATTATATAAAAGGGGAAGGTGGTAACCGCATTCATTTGATGATTTGCCCCGCTCATAACAAAATTAACGCCCGCCGCTATCTGACAAAACTTACCTATTATAAGCTTATCTGGGTAATATTCGTAACGGTGGGTTACGTGGCGTTCAAAGAAGACGTCACTAAAATAGGTAAAATCCCCAACTATAATATTGGGGTTTGTTACCGTGGGCTTTACGTAAGTAACCGTTTTAAACCCGGGAACGGGAAACACTTTATTTGGATTTGGTTTAATTCCGTTTTTCATAATCACCTTAATAACGCGCTTATTTTTAGCAAGCTTCTTATTTATATAAAAAAGCACAAACTCTTTTATTATTAGCCAAAGCTACTTAATAAATAATACTATAATATTTATAATTTGTCAAGGTTAAAAAGCAAAAAAGAACTAAAGGCAAGCAAAACCATGCGTGTTTTTATAAAAAGTAGGGCTATAACGCGATTAACGGCACATTAACCGCTTTTATTGTTTGGTTTATTTTAAACACCTTTTAGCCTTTTAATAACCAAAATATACCTTGCAATATTTACCCAAAAACCTATTAAACCTAATGCGTTTATGCACGTCTAACAGCATCGTATGCTTGGAATGCTTAAAGATTATATAATCGCATTCTACCCCTAACTCCTTGCACCTATTAAACATTTCTTCCCCGTTTTTAGGCTTAACTAACGGATCTTTTGCGCCGTAAGCCAAAAGAGTTGGCGGTGCGTCTTTAGTTAAACGGCTTAAAGGCTCTACTGAGTTCATAGCCTCTTCTAAATTTTCGCTAGCGATATTTTGCACTACTTCCTTTCCCAACAGCCGATTTGCGATTGCCAAATAAGAATCCCCCCAAAGCTCCTTAGAAAAATCCGCAGGGCCTGCAAGGCTTGCCGTAAAGGCTATTTTAAAGGGGGCTTTATCTGCTTGAGAGTAGGCGTAAAGCATTGCTAAGTGCCCCCCGGCGGAATAGCCTGCCGTTGCGCCCATAGTAATATTAACACCCTTTTCTTCACAAAACTGTTGAATTTTAATAAACGCCTTACTGATTTGTTCCATTACCAGCCAAACGTTATAGCTATCTTGATTGCTTTCTGAAAACACCGAATAGTTCATAGTTGCAGTAACGTAGCCTTGGTTAGCAACAACCCTGCACTTTAGGCTTTCTTCCGCCTTATCACCGCCCGCCCAAGAACCGCCGTGAATAAAGAGCAAGCAACCGTTGATTTCGTTATTTTTAGCCGAATGGGGTATAAAAATATCCACCCTTTCTTCCGCCATATCGCCGTAACTTACGTTTGCATAATGGGCGTATCCCGTAAAAAAGAGGGCTATAATCGGTGCTATTATCACAAAAATTAACGGTATAACGATAAATATCTTTTTTCTTTTTTTCATACTGTTTATCCTTTTGCCTGCCTTAAACGCAGGCTTTTATAATTCAATTATACACTACTTTATAGCAAATTACAATAAAATAGCCAAAAAGTCTTTTAAGATTTTTTAAAAAAGTTGATTTTTTTATAGCAATATCATTACGTTAGTTTTTAGACTCTATCACTTCGCGTTGCTCGTTCCAGAGTGACAAAGACAAATACCTGTCATCATGAGTTTATCGAAGAATCTGCCAATGCTTGTCATTCTGAAACTTTCGCAAGAAAACGATAGAATCCCTTTCTTGTCATTCTGGAGCGTTAGCGATAGAATCTCTTAATTTAAAGCAATAAAAACAGCCGTTAACCGACCTATAGCGCGATTAACGGCATTTTTGTTTTTTATTTAATAGCAAAATAAGCTTAGTGTTAACTTATAGAAAGTAGGGCTACGGCTACTGCGCCAACGGCTATTCCCACCCATTGCCACCAAGCAAGCTTTTCTTTAAAAATAAATGCAGAAACGCAAGATGCAATAGCCAAACAACCAACGGCAATTGCCGGGTAAATTAGGTTTGGGGAAAGCGGCGTGGTTGCTAAAAGAACGACGAACATATTTCCAAGAGCGCTACATACGCCTGCGCCAAAGGGGAAATACCAAGAACTTTTAACTGCTCTTTTCACGTTTGCCTTATCGCTAAATAAAAAGGCAACACCGCAAATCACGGTTGCTATGAGCACCCCAAAGAACATAAACATAGAGCCGTACTTGCCGTTAAAGGCAATTTGCTCACTTTTTTGAATTATAGAACAGCCCGCGTTAGCAACGAACACCAACGCCACGTTAACAAGCCAGCCAAGGGTTATCTTTCCGCCCTTTTCTTTGCCTGAATATAAGCACAACGCCAGCGACACTATAACCAATGCCAAGCCGGAAAGAACTAACGGCGCTTTACTTGCTTGCCAGGTATTCCAAAAAACAAAGCCCCACACCGTTGCGCCTATTAACGAAAGCTGTTGAATTAAAGCAGTTAATGAGGTTGGGCCTTTTGCCAAGGCGTTTATCATACCTATCATTACAACGGCAAAGCAAACGCCAAAGCCTAAAGAATATAAAAGCGCTTTTGCTTCAAAGCTAAAATCAAAAATATAAATGACGCCCCAGCTAACGCTTGCAAATGCGCAAAGCAAAGCGTTATAAACGGCGGTTACGTCTTTTTTATCTGCGTTTTTTCGGTTGTACCCCGCGCCCAAAACACTTAAGGTAGATAAGGTTATCAGCGCGCTTACTAAATATAAATAGGGCATTATTTTTTTTCTCTTTTCTTTTATTTTACTCTCGGTGTAAGCTTAATATCTATATAATACAACTTTTACGTTTCTAACGCAACTAATTTTTTTAACTTTACACAAACCGCGCTCTTTCCGTTTTAGTTTTGACCTGCATGCACTAGGCTTGCCGTTTTTTCATTCTAAGCAGAATGAACTGCAGTTGAAGAATCTCATTAGAGGTTTCGACTGTCGCTCAACGTGACTAAATAATATGTTAAAATATCATTACTTATTTTTTAGACTCTATCACTTCGCTGCGCTCGTTCGTAAGTGACAAAAATGAATACTAGTCATTCTGGAGCGTTAGCGATAGAATCTCTTAGCTCT
>JAZSMG010000162.1:0-4559 GCA_045535775.1 Christensenellaceae bacterium
ACGATCCGACTTATATTGCAACCCTTCTTTGCTATATTGGCATTGATGAGGTTAACGCAAGTGCGATTTCCCACACGGTACCAAACCTTATTAAGGGTGATTTGGATTTACAAAAGCTTTTACCTATTGCTCTGCCACTTATTACCAATCTGTTTAATAAAAAGCCACAAGACTTAACCGTTAACGATTATAAAATCACCGAAGGCTTAGATGAGGTAGAAGGGATTGTAAACGAAGAAATCGCCAATCAATTAAAGAGTTATTTTAGCTAATAATCGACTTATAGCCCAACTTTTTTAAAAAACGCAAAAATAAAACCCACTTGTTAAGCCCCGTTAGAAAAGCTTAATAGTGGGTATTTTTTTATTCTATTTCATCTTTCTTTTTTACCCCTTCGGTAAGTTCGTTGTAAGATGCATCTCTTTGTGTTTTTACTTCGTAATCACCGCTCGACTTAACCTCAATAACTATATTACCCTGTAAATCCGTTCTGCAAATAGTTGAATTTACCTCATCTAATCTATCCAAAACAGCCTGTCTGGGATGACCGTAGCTATTTGGTACACCACTCATTATTACAGAATATTCGGGTTTAATTTTCTTTAACAACTCCATAGTAGTAGAGGTTTCGCTACCGTGGTGACCAACCTTTAAAACGTCAACGTCGGGAAGGTTTGGGTAAGAAAGCAAAAGTTCTGCCTCAGCCTCCTTTTCGGCATCCCCGGTAAACATAATATCAAATTCACCGTAGCTCAAGATGAATATTGGCGAATAATCGTTGGGATCTGAATAGCCTACGTAGGGAATTGAGGCGGTGGGCGTTAAAAAATCGATTGAGTAAGAGCTTGCAACGCCTTCATAGGTAAAGGCTTGCGAAAAATCACTATCCTTATTAAAATATTCATAACCGCATTCCTCATTTAAAATTGCCAATAAAAAATCTCTATAGGTATTAGTTTTGCATGATTCTGATTTTTCTGCTTTTGAAGGCACGTTAAAGCTATCTTCAAACTTACTCTTTTCTTCGCCGTTATAATAAACGAAGGGGCGCAAGCAAAAGCCTACGTTAAATTCTTCAAAAACCTCTTTCATACCACCGGTATGGTCGGCATCTGCGTGAGTTGCAAGAACCAAGGTTATATTTTTAACCTTTAAGTCATTTAAGTAATCTATAATTTCATCCTCTTTGCCGTTGTTACCGGCATCAATAAGCATGTTCTTTCCATCAGGGAACTCAATAAAGATACAGTCACCCTGCCCAACGTCTATGAAGTGTATTTTCATAACGTCCTTATCAACGGCGATAGCTTGCGAGGTAAACACGTCGTTAAGCGCACTGTACTGTATTGCCTTTTGCTTTTCTTGATGATAATAATAAAATAGCGCAATTGCAACAATGATAATTGCAATAAACAACGTAAAGCCGTTTGTCGGCTTAAATTTTTTTCTTCTTGCCATAAATCCCCTTTTTTAATTATTTTACGTTATTTTTATTATATGATATTTCACTTCAACGTGTATTTTTGAGCTTAATATGCGTTAATTTTATTTATCGCTTAGCAAATACAAAACGGCAACCTTTAAATAAACGCCTTCATCGTAACCCAAAATTGAGGCGTGATCCTTTCCTTGCGCGCGAAGTTCAACCAATTTCACCCTCTTACCGCATTCCTTTGCGCTTTGAGCAATCATATCCGTAAACTGCCTTACTGAAACGTGCTGAGAACAACTGCAAGTGATTAAAAAACCGCCTTCCTTTAATAGCTTTAAGGCTTGAATATTTATATCCTTATAACCGCGAAGCCCCTCTTTAACGGTATCCTTACTCTTTGTAAACGCAGGGGGATCAAGCACGATTACGTCAAAGCTTTCGCCTTCCTTACGGTATTTTCTAAGTAGTTCAAAAACGTCTGCTTGAGTGGGGGTAATAATATCTTGTAAGCCGTTTAGCTTTGCACTTTCCATTAGATAATCAAGCGCCCTTTGACTTACGTCTGCACTAATAACGGAAGTAGCGCCGTGCTTTGCTGCACACAGTGAAAAACCGCCTAAATTACAAAAGCAATCCAATACCCTTGCGCCCTTTACGTAATGCTTTAAATTATCTCTATTTTCCTTTTGGTCAAGAAAATAACCTGTTTTTTGCCCTTCGCGAAGGTCAACGTAAATATCTAAGCCGTTTTCGTGAATAAGCACCTTATCGGGCACTTCACCGTATAAAACGCCCTTAATTTCCTGTAAGCCTTCCTTTTTACGAACGGCAACGTCACTTCTTTCATAAATACCCTTGGGATTAAATATCTTAACCAAAATATCTACTATCATCTGCTTGCGTTTTTCCATTCCAAGGGCTAAAAATTGGCAAGAAAGATAGTCGCCAAACTTATCTACTATAAGAGCAGGAAGAAGGTCCGACTCACCAAAAACCACCCTGTAATTGTTAGAATAACCAAGCTTTAAGCGGTAATCGTTTGCCCTTTTTATTCTTTCGTAAAAAAAGCTTTCATCAATAGGCTCTTCCCTGTAAGAGAGCACCCTAACTATAATCTTAGAAAGGTGATTTATATAGCCTAAGCAAACGAATCTACCGTCTGATGCAAGCACCTTACACACGTCGCCCTGCTTACCTTCGCCTTCAATTTTAGCAACCTCGTTAGCATAAATCCAAGGCTCGCCCTGCAAAATTCTGCGTTCTTCGCCCTTTTTTAGTGTTAAAATATACATAAACTATTTATTTTCCTCATTTTATAAAAAATATTTCGCTACAAAACAAGTGCGTGGCTTAATTTTTGATGCGAAAGTTTACCGTTACAAGTGGAATTTTTTCAAAAACTCCGCCTTTATTACCTTAAAACTAAAGGTAAAATAGCCAAGTAGCGATAAAGCGCAAAACGCCAAGTTGATAATGCTTAAAATATAAAACTCGTCTAAATATACGAAGAATAAAACAGAAGCAACCGTTAAAACTAAAATAATAAAAACGAATGCTAGAATCCAAGATTTATCTCTTCTTATAAAGGTACACATTAGCATAGTTGCAACCGTTGCCATTGATACCGACGGGAAAACGTAATTTGCAAGCCAATGCTCCTTGTTTAAGGATAAAATTTCACACGCCCAAAGTATTAGCATAACGCCCACTAGCTGCATGAATATTTTTTCAAATACACCGCGCCTTGAAAGTATGGTGTGGGCAACCAAAATCCAAACGTATATCAAGCTAAAGCTAACCAATAAGCACCAAAGCGTTTCGGGATTTATTAGCATGTTAACCAGCGTGCATACCGATATAATAGAAACGGATAAAAATAAGAATATTTTTAAAAGAAGATGGGTGCTTTGGGTTACGTGCTCGTTCTTTCTGCGTTCCATAAATGGGTATTCCCCAACGCTTTCCTCGTTTATCGTTTTAAGCTCCCTAAAGCACAGCGGACAGTAATTGCGATCCGCATCTACGTTTACTTTACAATTTTTACAATATTTCATAGATCGGTCTCCCAATAATTACTGTATAAAGTCAAATTCACCCCTTCCTTTGCAAGCTGAGAGAAAAATTCGCGCTCTATTCTAGTTTCTACGTACCCCCTTGCAGAGGTGATATACAAGCGCCCGTCATAGCCAAGCATAGTAAAGTTTTGCGCCGCATTTTTGGTGGGGGCTATTAAGAAGGTAATATCTAAAAGCTTACCCTCGAAGCACTTTGGCGTTTTTAATAGACCTAGGTTACTTAAATTACCGCTTTGCAAGTTTTCACCTATGCGAAGGTAAACCAATTTCATAACGATATCCTTTAAAAATAATGGGGTTATCTTTAAGAAGGGGTTCTTTTCCAACTGCACGTTGCTATGTAAAATGCCTTCAACAACCTCTTCTTTACTACCTTCTACCATTTGAGTTTTGCAAAGCTCAATACATTCTTCAAAGGTTATGGGATTTTTAAAATCGTGCTTTAGTCTTAAGAAAAGAGCGAAGTTTCGTACCGTATTGGAAAGATAGCGCTTTCGAAGATTTATAGGCACTAATATGTTTACTTTTTTATTCTTGATAGGCTTACCCTTTAAGCAGGTGGTATATATAGAATACATATACAAGGCAGAAAGATATTCCGTTATAGTTGCCCCGTATTTTGAGGCAACCTCTTTAACCTCTTCTACCGGGCAAGAGCTCATTATAATACCGCATCCGTCGTGATTAAAGGGAGTACCCTTAAATTTATAGGCAAGAGGTTCGGTTTTAAGTTGTTTACCCTTTGAGTTTGCAACCGCACGGAAGGGATCATCGCTTTCTTCAATCACGTAAGGCGCGGCGGAAGGTCTTATTACACCCTCACTTTCAACCTCGTAACCGCGTAATTTAAAGTATTCAAAAAGCAATTCAATAAAGAAATTCACGCCACCCGTTCCGTCCGTTAGGGCGTGATAAAAATTAGCCGTAACGGTTGTGTTTCTATAAAAAATCTCAAATAAATAACCGTTGTTACTATCGGGCGTAATTTGCTTTAAGTAATGCGCCGGTTGTGGCTTTACCGTAAAAGGCTTATTGTTACTTTCTAAGTAATA